>NZ_SMAB01000002.1 GCF_004342885.1 Tepidibacillus fermentans | reverse complement strand
GTGCTTACGCTTAGTGTCCTCCTCATCCAGACAACAGAAATTCCGTTATCTGGATGAAGAGGTTATTTTTTCTCCCACAATAATTTTACTCATACAACCCAATAAAAACAAGTTTTATCGGGTGGGGTGTAACTAACATCTAAATGGGGAATATACACAATTATCTATAAGCGAAAATCGTGTTATTAGATTATACGGAAACTCTAAATTGCATTTCTTCTGTTGAACCCGTTAATGCAGTAGTAGAAGTTGATCCGCCAGTCACGACCATTGTAATTTCATCGAAATAACCTGCACCTACTTCACGTTGATGGCGTGTAGCCGTATACCCTTTTGCCTCGAGTGCAAATTCACGTTCTTGTAGATCTGCGTATGCAGCCATACCACGATTTTTGTAATCATGTGCTAATTCAAACATGCTATGGTTGAGTGCATGAAACCCTGCAAGTGTAACAAATTGAAACTTATAACCCATTTTACCAATCTCTTTTTGGAAGTTAAGAATCTCTTCATCACTTAACTTTAATTTCCAGTTAAATGATGGCGAACAATTATAAGCGAGTAGTTTACCTGGATATTTCTCATGAATCGCCTCGGAGAATTGTCTAGCCTCTTCAATATCTGGTTTACTAGTTTCAAACCAAAGTAAATCTGCATATGGGGCAAACGAAAGCGCACGATCAATTGCCATTTCGATCCCCCCTTTTATTCGATAAAACCCTTCTTCTGTTCGTTCACCTGTAATAAATTTCTGGTCTCTTGGATCGATATCATTGGTAATTAATTGGGCCGAGTCAGCATCTGTTCTTGCGACAATAACTGTAGGTACACCCATGACGTCAGCGGCTAAGCGAGCAGCAATCAAATTACGAATCGCTGTTTGTGTTGGGATTAGAACTTTCCCACCCATATGACCGCATTTCTTTTCCGAAGAAAGTTGGTCTTCAAAATGAACCCCTGCTGCACCCGCTTCAATCATCGCCTTCATGAGTTCAAATACATTCAAATGACCACCAAAACCTGCCTCTGCATCAGCAACAATCGGCGCGAACCAGTAAATATCGTTTTTCCCTTCTACCGTGTGAATTTGATCTGCTCGTTGAAATGCTTGATTAATTCTTTTTACTACATGAGGTACACTATTGGCTGGATATAAGCTTTGGTCAGGATACATTTGTCCTGCTAAATTCGCATCTGCTGCTACTTGCCATCCGCTAAGATAAATAGCTTTCAGACCTGCCTTTACTTGCTGAACAGCTTGATTACCTGTTAATGCACCAAGAGCAGGAATGTAATCCTCAGTATGCAGCAAATGCCACAACCGCTCAGCTCCTTTTCGTGCTAAAGTGTACTCAATCTGAAGCGATCCACGTAAACGAACGACATCCTCGGCACGATAAGTTCGTTTGATTCCGTTCCATCTGGGATCATTTTGCCACATTTCTTCTATTTTTTTGATTTCTTCTTCTCTATTCATTTTATATAATCCTCTCTTTCTTCAATTTAATTTAAATATTCGTAACCTGGAATCGTTAAAAACTCTTCAAATTCTTCTTGTAGGGATAACCTTTCAAATAATTCACTTGCTTCTTTAAATCTACCTTTTTGATAGGTTGCTTCACCAATCTCTCGTTTGATCTTCTCTAATTCTTCTACCAAAACCGTTTGGAATAGTTCTTTTGTTACCTTCCGTCCATCATCCAAATACCCATTCGGATTATGAATCCACTGCCATACCTGTGCTCTTGAGATTTCTGCAGTTGCTGCATCTTCCATGAGATTGTAAATCGGTGCAGCCCCTTTTCCGCGTAACCATGATTCAATATATTGAATTCCAACACTGATATTGGTACGTAATCCTTGCTCTGTAATCACTCCTTCTGGCACTTCTAATAAATGATGAGCTTCAATTTGAACATCTTCTCTTTTTTTCTCAATCTGATTTTGCTTAGGCATGTATTTATTAAATACTTCCATCGCAACAGGGACTAATCCAGGATGAGCTACCCATGTTCCATCATGACCATCGTTTGCCTCACGAATCTTATCCTGACGAACTTTATCAAAGGCAATTTCATTCGCCTCTGGGTTATCTTTAATCGGTATTTGTGCAGCCATTCCACCAATGGCATGAGCATTTCGTTTATGGCATGTTTGAATGGCTAATAGGGAGTAAGAATGCATAAACGGTACTGTCATCGTCACGACACCTCGATCAGGTAAGATGAGGTCCTTTCGATTTCGGAATTTTTTAATGTAGCTAAAAATATAGTCCCAACGCCCACAATTTAATCCTGCGGAATGATCGCGGAGTTCAAAGAGAATCTCATCCATTTCAAATGCGGCAAAGATTGTCTCGATTAATACCGTTGCTTTAATTGTTCCTTGGGGAATTCCCAATTCTGTTTGTGCAAAAACAAACACATCATTCCATAGTCTTGCTTCTAAATGGCTCTCTAACTTCGGCAGATAAAAATAAGGTCCACTTCCATTCTCAATTAATGCTTTCGCATTATGATAAAAATAAAGACCAAAATCAAACAAACTTGCAGATATAGGTTTTCCTTCAAATAGGACATGCTTTTCTTCCATATGCCATCCGCGCGGACGAACAAAAAGTACAGCTACTTTTTCATTTAATTTGTACTCTTTTCCTTCAGGACTACGAAAACTAATTGTTCTTCTGATTGCATCCCGTAAATTGAGCTGACCTTGTATCATATTTTCCCATGTTGGAGAGTTCGCATCTTCAAAATCAGCCATAAATACTTTTGCACCCGAATTAAGAGCATTAATAATCATCTTGCGATCTGTAGGTCCAGTAATTTCCACCCGACGATCAAGTAATTCTTCAGGAATTGGAGCAATCGTCCAGTTTCCATCTCGAATCTCTTTCGTCTCTGGTAAAAAATTCGGCATCTTGCCTTGATCAATCTCTTTCTGTCTTTCTTTTCGTTGATTGAGTAGACGTTGTCTCGTTTCAGAAAAATTTCTCACCAATTTTTCAAGAAATAGAAGTGCATCTGGTGTTAAAATTTCTTCCACTTCTGAAGTAATTGGCCCATTAATTTGAAGCGTTGAGGTTCCCGTATTCATTTTTTCCTCCTCCTTTTCTTTGTTATATTACAGATTTATTAATTCGTTATTATTATATAACAGACTAATTAAAAAATGAATAGTTTTATTTTAGATTTTCTTAAATTTCTTAATATTAAACCTTTGTTTTCGTTTTGTTATACGAATTTCTAAAAAATAAAACAAAAAAAGTTGCTGAACTGTATTCAACAACTTCAAATGATACATTTCCTAATTCAATTGATTTGCTCAACAAGGCAGCTGTAATATCAACCATACCAAATACTAAAGCAACAATCGCATCCATCGTTAAGTACCCTTCAATAAATCCTTTTAACCGTTAGTAGCATTGGTATTAAGATCTTTCCAATTCGATCAACTAACTTCCAGGCTCTGTATTACATTCAGAATCATATGATAACATTAATCAAAGTAAAAAAATAAATATTATAGAAAATAGTTTAAAGACCACAATCATTGCAAATAATGAACCTTATTACATTGGTAAAATGAAAATCAACATCATGATGAAATGAAGAATCGAACCAACAGCGATAAAAATGTGAAAAATTTCATGAAATCCAAAACGATTAGGAAAGAAGTCGAATATCTTGGTTGCGTAAATAATTGCCCCCATTGTGTAAGCAATCCCTCCAGTTACCATTAAAATTATGGCTCCAACAGGAAGATGATGAATGAGTTGAACAAATGGAATGATAGCTATCCATCCCAAAGTAACATAGAAGGCTGTAGATACATATCTAGGAGCATGAATAAACCAAAGTTTAAGAAACATACCAATTAATGCTAAAACCCAAACAGCGATTAACATTGTTATTCTCCAATATCCCGTTAAACCATAATAAAAAACAGGAGTATACGAACCAGCAATTAGCACATAAATGGCCACATGATCAATTTTCCTCAGGATCAATTCTTTCTGTTTTGTTGTTTTTACCCAATGGTAGACTGTACTGGCACCATATAACAAAATAACACTTACACCATACGTTGTCATTGTGATGAGTTTCGGAACATTCTCTTTCGATAAAATGACGAGAAAAATAAAACCGACTATACCTGCGATAAATGGAACAAAATGTGTTAATGTATTTGCTGGTTCTTTCATTTTAAGAAAATTTTTCATCTTCCTTTGCTCCTTTTAAAGTTTTATCTTTTACAGTTTATTACTTTTGTAAAGAAGAATCAATCTTCTAATTGTTAACCTATATAATATAAATTGTTGACATATAATTTCAACCGTATTATGATAATTCTAAATAAAAGGACAAAATAGGTGGAGATATCCAATGAATACGAGAAATTGGGTTTTTTCAGCCATGATGACAGCAGTTATAGCAATATTAGCACAACTAAGTATTCCAATAGGTCCAGTACCTATCACTTTATCCGTTTTTGGCGTTTATCTAGCAGCTGGACTTTTAGGAGCGAGGATGGGTACTATTTCGATGATTGTTTATATACTATTAGGAGCAATCGGAGTTCCAGTATTCGCTAATTTTTCTGGCGGCATTCACGTTCTGTTAGGGAAAACTGGGGGTTATCTATTTGGTTATATCATCGCTACATATTTTATTGGAAAATTTTTCGAGAAATCAAAAGACAAATCAATACGTTATCGTTCCATACATTTCATTTCTCTATCTTTAATCGGACTAGTGATTATTTATACTTTAGGTGCGATTCAACTTAAATATGTCCTTAATTTGTCTTTTGCCAAAGCTTTTGAATTTGGCGTTGCCCCATTCATCCTATTTGACATCATAAAAATTGTGATTGCCTCAATCATTATCGTCCCAATTAAACAAAGTCTCAAATCTTCAAATCTTTTATTTGAATAAATATGAAATGAGAAATGAGGGATGATATGATTCAACATTTAAAAGAAAAAGTTATATCAGGTTATGAAATTACCAAAGAAGAAGCATTATCGTTGGCACAGATCAAAAAAAACGAATTAGAAGAATTGCTTGACGCAGCCAATGAAATCAGAGAAGCATACCTTGGGAAACAAGTTGATCTTTGTACAATCATCAATGCAAAATCAGGAGGGTGCTCAGAAGACTGTAAATTCTGTGCTCAATCAAGTCATTATCATACCGATATACCTAGATATCCACTTATTCATGAACAAATTGCATTAGAACGGGCAAAAGAAGTAGAACTTCAAGGTGCACATCGATTCTCCCTTGTAACAAGCGGTAAAGGAATTGGGAATCGCGATTTTGCAAAAATTCTAGAAATCTATAAAATATTAAAAGAAAACACTTCGATTCATTTATGTTCATCACTAGGAATTATCTCTTACGAAAAAGCGAAAGCTTTGAAAGAGGTAGGCGTCACAACTTACCATCATAACTTAGAAACAAGCCGACAATTTTACCCTTCAATTTGTGCAACCCATCATTATGACGATCGAATCAAAACGATTAAGAATGCTCAAGCAGCTGGCCTTAATATCTGTAGTGGTGGAATCATTGGTATGGGAGAAACGATGGAAGACCGAATCGATATGGCCCTTGACTTACGTGAGTTGAAGGTTCAGTCCGTTCCGATTAATATTTTGACACCTATTGTTGGTACTCCATTAGAACATGTTTCCCCATTACCAATTGAAGAAATATTAAAGACAATCGCCATATTCCGTTTTATTCTACCATCGTCTCATATTCGTCTAGCTGGAGGGAGAAGGCAATTAGGTGAATCTCAAGCAAAAGGTTTTCAATCAGGAGTTAGTGCAGCTATTGTTGGTGACTACCTAACGACGGTTGGAAGTACAATTGCCGAAGATATTAAGATGTTAGAGCAAATGGGTTTTCAGGTAAAAGAAAAACTTGTCGTCTAATCGACAGTTTCTCTTTTACTTTTTTTTTGATCATTACTGAATTTTCATCATCATTTTCCCAAGTTCTAATGATCGCAATGTAGCTTTTTTTATCGCTTGATCAATGGCATTTTGAAACTGATATTCTTTTAATACTTCTAAACCGGCCATCGTTGACCCACCAGGACTTGTAACTTTTTCTCTTAAAATCACAGGCTCCTCATTTGTTTCTTTTAGCATATATCCCGCTCCAATAATTGTCTGTATAATAAGTTCTCTAGCCGTTTTATGATTGATTCCTAATTCAACAGCAGCGTTCTCCATCGCTTCGACGAGATAGTATAGATAAGCTGGACCACTTCCAGACAATCCAGTTACTGCATCTAATAATTTTTCTTTGACAACAGTAACCGTTCCTATCGCACGTAAGATTGACTGTGCAACTTCAGAATGTTTCTTCTTTGCATATTTCCCTAAAGCAATCGCCGTTGCAGATAACCCAACCATCGCAGAAGTGTTTGGCATTGCACGGATTACTGGTCCATGATGGTGAATAGCTTCTGTAATCGAATCTGTCGTAACACCAGCGATAACGGATAAAATTAATTGATCAGAATGGCTATATGGGTAGATATCCTGAAGGACTTCCCAGATATCTTTTGGCTTTACCGCTAAAATGAGAATCTCAGCTGAAGATATCGTTTGATACTTGTTTACGGGTTGTTTAATTCCGTACATTTTCATTAATCTTTCAATTTTCTGTTTATCGCTTCGATTGATGACTGAAATGTTGCTAGGATCTACAATTTGTTTTTTGATAAGTCCCGCAATCATCGCTTCTGCAATTGAACCCGCTCCTAAAAAACAAATATTTTTCTCCATTTGCATCGTTTTCCCTCCTAACGAATTTGTCCATTACCTAACACCATATATTTATAAGAAGTTAATGCTTTTAACCCCATTGGCCCACGAGCATGAAGTTTTTGTGTACTAATTCCGATTTCAGCACCAAATCCAAATTCAAAACCATCTGTAAATCTTGATGAAGCATTATGATATACAACGGCAGCATCAACAGACTCCATAAATTTTTTTGCATCATTCCGATTATTCGTTACTATTACTTCTGAATGTTTTGTTCCATAGCGATTGATATGTTCTATTGCCTCATCTACATTCTCAACAACCTTTACCGCTAAGATTAAGTCTAAATATTCTGTAGCCCAATCTTCCTCTGTTGCCTGTGTTAGATGGGGAAGCATGGATATAGTTTGTGTACAACCTCGACATTCCACATTTAATTCTTCTAATGAAGTGATGAGTTCAGGTAAATGATTCCTTGCAAAGTCCCTATGAACTAATAAAGTTTCTGCTGCATTACATACCGATGGTCTCTGAGTTTTTGCATTGATAATAATTTGTTTGGCCATTTCATAATTTGCGTCTTGATCAATATATACATGACAATTCCCAGCTCCTGTTTCAATAACAGGTAAAGATGAGTTTTCTACAACATATTGAATAAACTTAGCACTTCCACGAGGAATAAGAACATCAATATACCCATGTAATCGTAACATTCGATCGGTGATTTCATGTCCTTTTTCTTCAATGAGTTGAACGGAAAAAGGTGGGATAACCGTTTTTCTAAGAGCATCATGAATGACTTGAATAATTGCTTTATTTGAATGAATTGCAGAAGAACTTCCCCTTAATAGAATCGCGTTCCCAGTTTTAATGGCTAAACTAGCAGCATCAACCGTTACATTAGGCCTTGCTTCATAAATCATTCCAATTACACCTAATGGAACACGTACTTTTTTAATCCGTAAACCATTTGGTCTTTCCCAAGATTCGATGATCTCCCCAATTGGATCATCTAAATCGATGAGGATTTGTAGACTCTTTACCATCTCTTCAATTCGCTTCTCATTTAGCATGAGACGATCAAGAATACTCTGGCTTAAACCGCTAAATCGTCCATTGTTAAGATCTTTCTCATTTTCCTGAATGATAAATGATCGCTTATCCATTAATTCGTTAGCTATCAATCGTAAGGCTTCATTTTTTTTCTCTGTCGGTATAATCGCTAAGTCTTGTGCTGCAATTTTTGCTTTCTGCCCCTTTATTACTAATTCATCCATATGTATTCCCCCTTTTTTTCTTATTAAGCTTCACTGATTTCTTGATGTAGTAAAGATCTTCCGATATAAGTTCCCTCTCCTTGCCCTTGAATGATGTCTAAGAACGAATATTTCGTTATCGCTTTCCCAATATAGACTCCAACCCCAAAAGATAATGCTAGTTTTGCTGCAGAAATTTTTGATTTCATGCCTCCCGTTCCAAACTTTGAACCATTTTCGCTAGCTATGTCTTCAATTTGTGAAGTAATTTCCTCTAAATAGGTGATTTTCTTCGCGTTTGGATTTGTCCTTGGATCGGAATAATAAAGACCATCAATATCAGTAAGTAATAAGAGTATATCTGCGTGAATGAGTCCTGCAACTAAGGCAGAGAGTTGATCATTATCCCCAAATGTCAATTCATCAATAGCAACTGTGTCATTCTCATTAATAATCGCTATGATTCCATGTTTGATTAACATTGATAATGTTCGATAGGCATAATGATACTGTTTTTGATTTGAGAAATCGTTTCGAGTTAATAGGATTTGAGCAACTGTATAGTGATACTTTTGAAAAGCTTCACTGTAGGCTTGAATGAGTAATCCTTGACCGATCGCTGCCGCAGCTTGTTTTCCTTCAATAGTTTCAGGTCGCTCTTCAAAGCCAAGTAGGTGAAAGCCTGCAGCAACAGCGCCTGAAGATACAAGAACCACTTCATGCCCAGCCTTTAAAAGCTTAATGATTTCTTTGACATGATGTTCTAACTTTTTCTGAGATAAAAACCCATATTGATCCGTTAAAGAACTGCTTCCAATTTTAATAACGATTCTATATTTTTTGGTAATCATTCTCTTCACATCCTAATTACTTTTTCTGGGTAAAATAAAAAACTCTTTCATCCTTAAAAAAGGACGAAAGAGTCTCTTCCGTGGTACCACCTTTTATTGGCTAATCAAGCCCGCTTTCTTCTTTGATAACAGAGAAGAAGCCCTCTGTCCAAGTCATCCTTGGCCGTTTAGGGGCGGGTTCAGTAGTTCTTATGATGGAATCTCCCAGCCAACGAATTCCACTCTCTGAAATCATAATGTTAGCTACCTACTATTCCCCATCATCACTTTTGTGCAAAATTAAAATTTATCCACGTATTGTTTATACTTTATATTATGCTTTAAAGCGTTAGCGAATGTCAAATCTTTTTGTACAAAAAATTTCTGAATTGTAAACCCTTATACTATTTATATTTTTTAATGTTGAAATTATCCTCCAATAATATCCAGTTTTGTGGAAACTCCATTCCCAAAACCCAATAACTGATTCCCCGTAACCGATATTCCTTGATTAAGTCAAATTTAGCTTGCATACTTCTTGCATCTTCAAACCAAACAATATGTTGTTTACCTTGACGATCAAAATATCGGAAAAAAGGTGCCTTTGCTCTTGTGTCATACTGGATAATTGCCCCCATGCGCCAAGCTAGTTGAACGGCTTCTTTAGGACTTAACATTCTAGCAAAAGGACCTCCACTAACATATGGAAGCGTCCAATCGTAACCATATAGTGGGGCTCCCATCATGATTTTGTTTCTTGGAATCACCGTTATGGCATAATCTAATACTTGACGAACATTTGGAATCGGTGCAACAGGCATTGGTGGGCCACCAGACCAACCCCATTCATACGTCATAATGATGACAAAATCAACAATCGCTCCATGTGCACCATAGTCATGAGCTTCGTACAACCTTCCTCTTTGTTCACCGCTTATTTTTGGAGCTAAAGCTGTTGAAACGAGGAAACCTTCTGCTTTGAGTCGCGGAGTTATCTCCCTTAAAAAAGAGGTATATCGATCTCGATCCCCAGGATCTACAAATTCAAAATCGATATTTAATGCGAAAAAACCCCTGTTTCTCATTGTATTGATAACATTTGCAATGAGCCGTTCCCTCGCAGCACGGTTAGTGAATATCGCATGTGTGATCTCCGGTTTGAATGTTCCTTCTGAAAAATTGGTAATCACCATCATTGGTTTGGCTAGGCTATCCCTTAACGCATTTCTTGCAATTTGATCATTAAGTTGTACAAGATCGCCATTTGCTCTAACCTGATAGCTAAAAAGACTTAAATACGTTAGATAACGTTCAGTAGAATTAACGATAGTGCGATCTCGGTCAATTCCTGATGGTTCTAAATACCCGTTCACCTCAATTGTCGTTTTTCTAGTTGTAGTTGGAATCCGTAATCGTAATCCTGGATAAATGAGAGCAGGGTTTGTGATATTATTTGCTTGAATAATACTTTCCATACTGACTCCATATCGTCTCGCTATTACCCACAACGATTCTCCGGAACGAACGATATGAATTCTATCCTGAGTGGGAATAACTAGAGCTTCACCGATTACTAATTGGCTAGGGTTTGTTATTCCATTTGCTCGGATAATCGCATCGACACTAACACCATAGCGACTTGCTATACTCCATAGTGAATCCCCTGGTCTAACTACTGCAATCTCCATACTCAACCTCCTATTCATTTTATATATGGTCTCAATCTAGGTTATTCCCTAGCAAAATAGAAGGTGATTAAAGTCAAGAAAAAAGGCCAGAATTACATTTCTGGTCACAGAGAGTATGATGCTCTTATTTTTGATTCAAATACTTTTCCATCATTCGCTGAAAGGTATTTGGGAATAAATGGAATAGCTTAACACCAATTTGAGCAATGCGTGGGATGGTTTTATCTATTTTTTTATGTAAAATTACATCATATACCTCTAATGCCACTTTTTCAGGTTTTAACATCATCCATTCTACATTTTTGACATAGTTCCCAGAAGGGTCGGCTCGATCAAAAAATGGTGTATCGATTGGACCAGGGTTCACGGTTGAAACAGTAATCCCAAATGAAGCTACTTCTTGTCTTAAACCATTTGAAAATCCAATCACTGCAAATTTACTCGCCGAATAAGCGGCTGCTTTCGCTGTGGCAATCTTACCTGCCACTGAAGCAATGTTAATGATATGTCCACTTTTTTGTTTAATCATCGTCGGTAATACAGCCTTTACACAACGTACCATTCCCAAATAATTGACATCCAACATCTCTTCTATATCTTCTAACTTTGCATCCATTACAGAATCAAAAATTCCAAAACCCGCATTATTGATGAAGATGTCGATTTTGGCATATTTCTGGATTACTTGATTCATTCGTGAAAAAACTTGCTCTGAATCAGTAACATCTAAGGAGAAAAATTCATGCTTTCCCGCAATTTTCGATGATAATTGTTGTAATTTATCCATGGAACGTGCAAAAAGTATAAGGGTTGCACCTTTTTGTGCAAATAATTTTGCCATTTCTGCACCAATTCCACTAGATGCACCTGTAATAACAACGACTTTATCCTTTAACATGTAATCCTCCTGCAACATGGTTACTACGTTTTTTGTCGAATAGATACCGGTTGATACAAATTTTTGTTAATTTGTGCCGTTTTCTGCGCTTGCCTGGGAAATAGCGATCATAAGTTATACTATTTTGGGTAATTTAACAATCATTGTGGTTCCTTTCCCTTCTTCACTAATTACCTCGATTTGACCACTATGGAGTCGGATGAATTCTTTCACTAAATAGAGTCCTAAGCCACTTCCTCCTGTTTTTCTTGCTCTTGATTTCTCCACACGGTAAAAGCGATCCCAGATTCTAGGTAAATCAGCTTTCGGTATTCCAATCCCTGTATCTTGAATTGTAATAATAAGAAATTCTGAATCTTGATCCAAGCTAACATCAATTTTCCCTTTTTCGGTATATTTTATTGCATTCTCTATCAAATTAAAAAACACTTGTTCCATTCTTATAGGATCAACTTTGATATCAGGAATTGGTTTATTTTGAATATCTAGACGAATTTCTAATGCTTTTTCATGAGCAAGGGGAACAACGTGATTCACCACTTTTTCTAATAACTGTTCTATTGAAACCCATTCTTTTTTTACTTGAAATTGCCCCGTTTGTATTTGTGCCATATGAAATAAATCATTGACTAAATGAACGACTCGTTTCGTCTCTTCATGAATGATCTTTAATATTTTTATTTGTTCATCTCTATCTATGATGAGTCCTTTAGCTAGAATATCTGCGTATCCTTGAATATAAGTAAGAGGTGTCCGTAATTCATGAGACACACCTGCTAAAAATTCATTTCTTGTATCTTCATAATATTGAAGTTGTTCACCTAGCTTTTGTATCGATTCCCCTAATTGTCCTAATTCATCTTGTCCTTTCACACCTATGATTTGTTTATAATGTCCCTTTGCCATTTCTGAAGTGGCTTCCTTCATTTTTAATAACGGATTTGTCATTTTTTTTGAAATGAGAATAATCACACCAATCCCAATTAAAATAATACCAATACTTGTGATCAATATAATTAATCGTAATACTTCAACTGTTTCTCTCAGTAATAAGGTTGGGTAATACATAATGACAAAACCTTTTTTCCCTTTCGCTATTGGGGTAAGAGAAACAATATAATTATGTTCTCTCCATTCTTGATTCAATATCCGTTCTTGTGTATAGCTATGGATCGATTTTAAGTAGGAAAGCATTTCTTGATCATATGGATCAGACGATGTGAGTATTTTACCATTTTGATCGGTAATGATAACCTTCGTAACTACGTCTCTTTCCATTAAGTTAACATGATTGATCGTTGCTTGGTCAAATTTATCTTCTAATACCTTTGCATGATTTTCTCCTCTTGAAACAAGATCATTAATCACATAATCGAGTAAAAAATGAGTAAAAAGTTGAAACATCAAAAAACCTAATAAAAATAATAAACTTAAAAATAACCCGCTAAACAGTATCCCGATTTTAACAGAAATTCGATTTATTGACCTAATCATATTACAGCCGTCCAACTCTAGTATTTTTGATCGTTTACCTATGTCAACAGTATAACCTATTTCTTCAATTAGAAACTACAGCAAGAGTATATCTTTTAAATATGAAAAAAGCTTGTAGAGTTTACATCATTAAAATAATAAAAAATACAAAAAAGCCTGACACTGCTGAAACAAATAAGAAATTAATACTCTCAGTAGTGCTATCAACATCATCCTTGCCATCATTTTTATCCATAACAGTTTTACCCATTTGAAAATCGAAGTCTGCTCTTATACCGTAATTTCCAAACAATCCAAAAGCATCTATTGCCATTATCACCATACCGATATAAAAAAAGATATTTTGGTATTTTTCATAATTCCAATTATTATAAAATCCATAACCTAAAACTGCAGTAATAACCACTAAATCAATTACTAAACAATAAAAACCAAATTTTATAAAGTATTTAAATTTACTCAATCTCATAACGCCTTTACTAAATCTATTTAGCAATTATATTGACTCTAAATATAAATGTGAGATATTTTGATTCAGTACATAAACGATATCTTCCTCTGTTAGCTTTTTTAATTTTGCTAAAGTCGATATACTTTCTCGAATCCAAATAGGTTCAGGTATTCTACCATTAAAATTACCTTCTAATGGCCAAGGACCATCTGTTTCTAGTAGAATTTGTGTCAATGGAAACTGTTTTGCAATCATTTGATCCCGTTCGCGAAAAGTAAGCTCGGGAGTAAAGGAAACGGTATAACCCGCTTCAATTACTTTTTTTGTCGTTTCCTTTGATGATTTAAACCAATGAAAGTGTGCCTTTTTCATATTCTCTTCCAATAGGGTCTGTAAGGCAATTTCTGTTTTATCATGAACAGCATGAAGAATAATCGGTACATTTAGCTTTTTGGCTGTTTCGGTAAAAATTTTTAGCAATTCAATATAACCATTTAAATCATTTACACCGAGCTCAGATTGTCGATAGTGGATAATACCCACTTCACCAATTGCAACAATTTTGCTCGATTCCATTTGAATCAAAGCTAATAAATCTAGCAAATCCTTCTCAACTGGTAACTCTTGTTCAGGATGATGTCCCATAGCAATATGAATAAAGTCTGGATACTTCTGTTTCCATTCTAATAGTTCGTAAGAAGATCTTAAGTCTGTTGCAACGGCAATAATTCCCTCAACACCGCCATTTTCCCACTTTTCAAGATAATAGGGAATTTTTTCTTTGGGATATTGATTTAAATGAATATGACTATCCCATATTGGAAAACGATTCAATACTAACAACACCTATCTTTTTCTTATTATTTATTCATTATACCATTTCTCTATAACAATCGGTCAAATTTGAAAATGACGAATAATATCATACAAATCATCCGCCATTTTGCTTAGGGATTCGGTTGAAAGGACAATCTCTTTCATGAAGCGTAATACAACGTATGTTTGTCTAATTTTCCCCATGAAAAATCCCCTCCATAGTAAACAGATTAAATGGGATTCTTTTTTCTGTCTACCATAAGGGGATCATATCAACTCAGACGGAGACTTCTTTATGCATTCATATACCCTAGTACTTTTTGTACATAATTTTGTGTTTCTTTAAATGGTGGGATACCATTGTAGCGTTCTACATTACCGGGTCCTGCATTATAAGCAGCTAGAGCAGTTGGGATATCTTGGTATTTATCAAGCATTTGACGAAGATATTTTACTCCACCTTCAATATTTTCTCTTGGATTAAAAGGATCTTGGACTCCTAGAGATTGAGCTGTCCTTGGCATTAATTGCATTAAACCTATTGCTCCAGCTTTGGATACAGCATTCGCATTAAAATTAGACTCGGCGCGAATCACAGATTGAACCAATTTGACAGGTACACCATATTTCCCTGCCATTTCTTGAATAATGTCTTGAAAATCACCAGATGTGGATGATTCATCTTGAAAAACAGGTGGAATAGAAGTATTGAAAAACCCAGCCGATAGGTTGGATAGTTCCTGAATATCTTGAATGCCCTGTTCTGGAGATTCCAATTCCTTTAGTAATGCTTGATTGAATAAATCATCAAATAATGATTCCGTTTGATCGATGCTACTACCGTTAAGCTCTTTCATCCTCTTCGCATTCAATTGAGCTTGTAATAAACTTTGCATGAATAGATATTTAGAAGAAACGTCTACCAATCGGTTTCACCTCTAAAATAATCATATAAATTAAGGATAACGTATATTTCCATATTGGACAAGAAAAAAGAAGAAATATTCCTTCTGATCTAAATAATCCATTATCTTTTAGGAAGAATATTGTATTTCACAACGGGCTCATTCGTATTGATCTTCTTATTCATTCCTTTGTTCTCTGATTTATCTTTTGACGGCTCCTGTTCATTTAAACACCAATTATAATTTGCACCGATGTTTAACTTGCCAGCTAATTCACGAATTCCTAATGCACCAATATTATTATTTAAGTCGAATTTCTCTACTTCTATTTTGTTGACATATAGCTGTTCAATAATTATTGGAACAAAATTTTGTAATGGATCCTCTTCTTTTTCCTTTTCTAATCATTCCATCCTTTTTTTCGAGATCTACAATCTTTTGTTCCATTACCCATCAAAAATGGTTACACCTCAAATCATTAATTTACTTGTTTTTAAAGTTAATGTGAATGAAAGAAATGACAATCTAAGTATTGGTTCGATTCAGCAAATTGATTCTTTTGTAAGTACGAAAAAAATAATGCTCTTGGCGATCAATTCGGAGATCTATTAACAGTCTTATTCCCAATTAATTTTCTGAATGATATTGATCTCAATGATTCAAATAGTGCGAAAAGTAAATACTAATGGATGGACTGAATATGAAAAGGAGTTTACTGAATAAACTATGAACAGGAACTTTAAAATTTTAACCTTTGTTTTGATCATTATCTACTTTTTTACCTATTCAATATTTGCCAAAGAGCCAACAGAAATAAAAAAGCAAAAAAATAATGTTCAAAAAGATATAGAGATATCCATGCCTGAAGGATATGAAGGTGTTTATCTTGTCATTAATAAAACCCATAATACATTAAAAGTATATCTAAACGAAAGTGTTGTAAAAACTTTTCCTGTTGCAACTGGAAAGAACCAAAGCCTTACCCCAGAAGGTCAATTTAATATTGTAACAAAAGTAAAAAAGCCTTGGTATTTACCAAAAAAAATCCCTGGAGGAGACAAGAAAAATCCTCTAGGGACACGTTGGATTGGATTAAACGTACCAGGGACCAGTGGATACAAGTATGGAATTCATGGTACCAATAACCCATATTCAATTGGTCACCACGTTAGTCAAGGTTGTATACGGATGCATAATAAAGATGTGGAGTGGTTATTCCGTCATATCCCGTTAGGTACCCCTGTTATCATTAAAAGTGAATCAAAATGAATCTTTTTATATTATGCATATTCTATCATGATTTTTGAACCGCTTCCTCGATCATCAGCAGGGATCACCATCACTTTTCGGTGGAGCCTGTTTTTTAATTCTGGAACATGCGAAATGATACCAATGATCATATGTTCAGCATGTAATTTTTCCAAAGTCATCATGACTGTATCCAATAAATCTGTATCTAATGTACCAAATCCTTCGTCTAAAAAGAAAAATTCTAACGGTACTCCACCTTTTAATTGGATTTGTGAAGACAGAGCTAATGCTAAGGCTAAGGATGTTAAGAAAGTCTCTCCACCTGATAATGAACGTACAGGTCTTTTTAACCCTCCATTAAACTCATCAATAATTTGAAAACTACCTTCTTCATCCACTACTAAACGAAAACGATTCCGGGTTAATTGTAGTAATTTTTCAGAAGCGAGTATCGTTATATTTTGCAAATATTCTTGTGCGATAAAATCAATAAAGCTAATCCCCCGTAGTACTTGCGTTAATTCAGATGCAATATCTAATTTCTTCTGTATATCCTTTCTTTGTTTTTCAAGCTCTTTCCATTTCTCATAGTCTTGTTTCACATTTTGATATTCATATTCTTTCTTTGACAATTTCTGCCGAATCTTATTCAATTGTTCTTCTCGTTGTTTTTTATGATCAAGGATCTGATTCCATTCTTCTTCCGTTACTACTTTACCATTAAGCGTAATGATACAAGTTTTCTCTCGCTCCGTTAAGATTTGTTTTCTTTGTTCAAATTCCTTAATCGCTTCACCAAGCTGTTTTAATTCTGCCTCAGAAAGAAAATAACTTTTTAGTTCTTCGATTGATTCCCATTGATTGGCTTGTAAATAGGAATTTAGGTCCTTACTGATCTGTTCCATTTGATTTTGTAAATTGAAATAGACCGCTTGATCTGAACTTAATTGCTTATCGATCTCTTTATATTGGTCTACCGCTTGTTCCCAAGTACTTTTTGCTAGTTGTACTTCATCATTTAATTTTTGTAATTTCTGATCGATCTCTTGAATAAGCTCTTGAGCATAACGACCTCCAGTTAACATAACATATTTATCGTTAATTTCCTTTAAACTTTCCGATTCTGATTGAATGGACTGTTGAATCTGTTCTATCTGTAAACGAAATTGATTCATTGGTTCCAAATAGCTTTTTTCTCGAGTAGATACTTCTTGGAAACGTTTCTCTAATTCTTGGTAACTCTTTTCTAATTCTTCTCGTTTCTGATCAAAATCTTGAATCTGTTGCCGTATCTTCAGCAGATCATCGAGGCTAAAATCAAAGCCCATCTGATTCCATAATTCATGAAGTTGATCCCATTCTTTCTTCATTGGTTCATTTGACTCATGAATCTTGTCTATTTGATTCAGATATAAGTTTTTTTCTGTTGTTAAGAGATCAATACGATGTTTATATTGTTCTAGTTTTGCTTTTTCTTGTTGCAATCTTTCACTAGATTTTCTCTGATTTTCGATAAAGCGTTCTAATTCAACCTTAAGTTGCTCATGCTGTTCTTGGTCTTGATCAAATTTTTTATGCATTTGCTCAATTGTTAAATCCTGATATTCTCGTGGTAATTGCAAAACAAGTTCTTTGTATTGCAAACGGTTTTTGTTGATTTCATCACTCAATTTTTTGATCTGCTCAATGAAATGTTCGATTTGTTGATCAAAGGCAATTTTCTCACTTTTTTTCTTTAAAAGTTTTTCATTTAAAGAAATGATTTGTTCCTTAATCTGGTCAATTTTTTCTGCTTCCATCACAGAATCGGTATTCAAGTGCATTGGAGCTGGGTGAACTGTTGAACCACATACCATACATGGTTGTCCATTTTCTAATTGTTCTGCTAATACAGCTGCATGAATTTCTAGTTGTTTTTTATCTAGTGCGTTTTTTTCTGCTTCTTTTTCCAAGATTTCTTTTTCAATTTGTTGAATTTCTGTATTTAATTCGTTTATAGAGGAGATGAGATTTTCCTTTTTAGTTTGTAGGGTTGCACGTTCTTCTTCGATCTTTGTAATCGTGTCCGAATAATGACGAACTTGTTTGATCAAAAGATCGATTTGCAAAAGTAGTCGATCTAGTTGTCCCCAGTCGGACTCTGTGATAGGTTGATTCATTACAAGTTCTTGGTTTTGTTTTTCAAGTTGAAGGATTTCCTGTTCTATATCCCCTAAAAAACGAAGATCTTTCTCAATTTCTTCATCGATCCGGCTCATTTTTTTATCCAAGTCATCGATTTCTTGGCTTTTCCGTTTTAGATCTTGATCTAAGGATTGAATTTTGTTACGGATTTCCCATGCTTGTTCGATTTGTTTACGTTTCTCAGCTGATACTTGTACTTTTGCTAAATCATCTTTCATCTGAGATAACTGGTTTTGAAGTTCTTCTAATAATAGATGGTCTTCATTATATTTTCTCGTCTGTTCTTTTAGTTCCTCATGCTTTTTATTGTGAGAAAAATTTAATTGCTCTAGTCGCTCTTTGATCGCTTCCATCTCTTTTTCCCATTGTAAAGTTTGGTTTAACAAAATCCGCTTTTCCGTTGAATGACTCTGTTCTTGTTCATATTGAAGCATTAATGTTTCGAACTCTTTTCTTTTCTGTTCCTCTAATTCCTGAGCTTGTTCTAATAAAATAAGGGAATTTTCAATCGATTTCCGATATTGTTCAGTTTGCTTTGCTAGCGACTCGTAGTGTCTTAATGTCGGTTCAATAAAAGAGGCTTTTTCTGCATTTATTTGTTTTTCTTTTAACTGCTTCATTTCCCCTTCTTTTTCATGGAGTAGCTGTAATTGTTCCTGGATTTGCTTTAATTCTTGTTGTAGATTCCAATGACGTTGATATTGCTCAAAATTAACGACGATTTGTTCATATTCATTCGCTTGTTCTTGTAGCGTTTGCTGTATCACTTTGATTTCTTGTTCTAATTGAAGAACATATTCTTCTGTTGCAAAGGATAACATTCCTTGTTTAATCAATACCTCATTGATCTGACTTCTTAATTCGTTTTCATATTTTATGGCCCGTTCTCTTAGTTGTTTTCCATATTCATCAAGATGAAATAATCGTTCTAACATCGGTCTTCGCTCTTGGGCTTTTAATGTAAGAAACTCGGCAAATTTCCCCTGTGGTAAAACCACAGCCCGTTTAAAATCCTTGAATTCTAAGCCAAGAAGGTTTTGAATCTTTCGCGTTACCTCTGTTTCTCGATCAGCAATAGGCACTTCCATCCCATTCTCGTTTTTGAGAAGA
Source organism: Tepidibacillus fermentans (assembly GCF_004342885.1). Lineage (NCBI taxonomy): Bacteria > Bacillati > Bacillota > Bacilli > Caryophanales > Bacillaceae > Tepidibacillus > Tepidibacillus fermentans. Next base: position 234,025 of record NZ_SMAB01000002.1, on the reverse strand, counting down.
CGTGCTAAAGAGGTTCGAATCCGCTGTTCTTTGTTACGAATATAGATTCGTTCTACCGTATATCGATCATAATCAGAGCCTGAATGAAGATCAAAAGTGAATTTCACATGGATCCTGTCTTCTTGTTGATTCATAATTCCTACTCGATTCGTCTCACTTCGTTCTACCTCTCCATACAAAGCTAATGTGATCGCATCAAGGATGGTAGATTTTCCACTCCCTGTAGGTCCAAAAATCCCAAAAATGCCGGTATCTGTTACTTGAGTAAAATCGATCGTTTGAGATTTTCGAAAGCTATGTAAACCAGAGATTGTTAATGAAATAGGCCTCATATTTCATTCTCCTCTTCCACTTGTTGATGAAATAATTCGACAAACAAGTCTACTACCTCTTTCCTTGGGGCAGCTCCCATTTTCTGTTGATAAAACCGTTCAAAAAGTTCTCTTGGATCTTTTGAGTAATTTTCTAATCGATTCATTGCCTGTTTGCTTTCAGGAGTGATCACTTTTATATGAATCAATCCTTCATGCATTTTACGAATTCTTTGAATTTCTTCAATCGAAAGCGGATGTTCGACGTGCAATGTTAAATCAATCCATAACGGTTGATTCGCCTCATGATGTAACCAGTTTTCTAATTCACTTACACCACCTTGGATGGTTTTTTGGATCAAGGGTTTGCCACTTGAGAGGAAAATCTCATAATATTCAGCTTTCTCTCTAGGCTTTAAATCCACTATGGTCACAGATTTTTTGTGGTTTGCTTCCGAAAAACTATAAGCTAAAGGAGAACCAGCATAACGTGTAAAGGTGGATGCTCCTTTTACATTTTGCGGGCGATGAAGGTGACCTAATGCAATATACTGCACATAATCTGGTAAATGAGCAGGGTCTACCGTATAAGCTCCACCTACTTGAATCTCTACTTCAGAATCTGTTGCTAATCCACCTTGAACAAAAAGATGACTCATCGCGATAGAGATCGAACTGTCACGATTGAACGATTTTAAAGAAGAAAACCAATTCCGAATAAAGTTAGAATAAGAACTTCTTATTTCTCTCAAATCAGCCTGCTCAGATAATAACTGTTTTAATCTTGCCTCCGATGGATAGGGTAAAGTAAACATGATGACTTTCTCATCTATTGTAGGATGATATAATTCAAACCAACCGACTCCGCTTTGAATCACGCGGATCTGCTTATCTGTTCCTTTCAATAAGGTAGCTTGTACTTGGTCTACAGGTAAACCAAATAAATAAATTCCTTGTTTATCTGCTAAAGGGTGAGCAGCACGGATCCTTTCCGGATGATCATGATTCCCGGAGATGACGACTACCCCCCGTCTTCCATAATTACTTAGACGATGAATCGTCTCATAAAAAAGTTGTTCTGCCCACGCAGGAGGATTGACCGATTGGTAAATATCGCCAGCAATGAGTACAAGATCAATTTTTTCATCCTCAGCGATTTTGCAAATTTCTTCCATCACTTCAATTTGTTCTTGTTGACGATCCCTACCCTCTAACATTTTTCCTAAATGCCAATCCGCTGTATGTAATACTCTCACAACAGCCACTCCTTCTATTAATCTAGCATCTATTGTATCATTACTTTCTAATGATAGTAGGAGTTTCAAAAAAAATATCACGAAAACAGGTACATGTTTTCGTGATATTTCTTTTAAAAATTAAGATTCAAAATATAAAAAACGATTTACTAAGGAAAGTATTTCCCCTACTTTTCGTTGTAGAGTTAAATCAGATTGGACAATTCGCTCAATTTCTTCTTGCTTAATTTCTGAATAAGAATAAGCCCTTCTTAATAAAGAAATCGTTTTCTCATATTCTCCTCTTTCGTATGCAAATAAGGCTAAGTTGAAATAACAGTAAAAAAGTAAACTATTGGTTTTTGAACAATTGCGCAACTCTTCATTTTGGATGATGATATGAATCTGTTGGTTCACCTTTGCTGAATCACCGGCTAAGGCAAGGATTTGCCACATTTGATTATATAAAAATCCCTTGTTAATGAACGGAAAAGTATTCTTATCAAGTTGATTCATTTGATTGATGGCAATATTTAATAGTTCTAAAACCTTTTCCTTATTTTCATCTTGTAACCAATAAAAATTAGCTAAATCAGAAAGAGCCCAAACATAGTGTTCTTCATCTTCTTTTTTGGCTTCATCCAAAATGGATTCCATTAATTTTATTGCTGGTCTGTAGATGTTCATATTTGCTAATATTCGACTAAGTAATGCTCGGTTTTGCCAGTTTTCAAATTCGTCAAATGCTCCATCTTTTAATTCTATAACCTGCTGTACATGATTCACCCAATAACGATATTCTTGCTCATCCACGAGAATCTCATCCTTTCTACGAACCGAAAATCACTCTATCATTTCTTTCTTGCTTTACTATTATGTTTAATAAGTAAAAACTAGTACTAAAAGAACAAGATTGCTTTCGTAATTTCGTTTCTTTAAACATAAAAAAATGCCAGTTCCTTATAGGACTGGCTGAAAGATAAGTGTTTATTTTAAATTGGCCTTTTCTAATACTGTTGCTTTTAACTGACTGAGTCTGAATTGAGATTCTTCACGGGATGGGGTCACAACAGAGAAGTAAAGCTTAATTTTAGGTTCAGTACCAGATGGACGAACAGTAAACCAAGATTGATCTTCCATCACCATTTTAATTACATTGGAATTTGGTAGCGTTAATTTCGATTTTTCTCCTGTCAATAGATCTTGTTTTAGCCCAAGTTTATAATCTTCGATATAGCTGACCCTGATTCCTTGAATTTCTTTTGGGGGATTATCGCGGAAGGAAGCCACAATTTCTTGAATTTTTTGATTACCTTCAATTCCTTTTAATGTGACAGATACGAGATCCTCCATATAATAGCCAAATTCCTGATAGATTTCTTCTAACACATCAAAAAGTGTTTTCCCTTGTTCTTTATAGTAAAGTGCCATTTCAGCGACAATTACAGTAATCTGAACAGCATCCTTATCACGAACAAAATCGCCAACCAGATAACCATAACTTTCTTCATAGCCAAAAATAAAAGTATGACTTCCAGATTCTTGATATTCTTTGATTTTTTCACCAATGTATTTAAAACCAGTAAGGGTGTTTTCTGTAACGACGCCAAATTTTGAAGCAATCGCTTCGCCTAGGTCTGAAGTAACAATTGTTTTGACTAAGGCTGCATTCTTCGGTAAGATTCCTTGATGTGATTTTTGCTGTAATAAATAATATAAGATTATTGCCCCAAGTTGATTTCCATTTAATGCCTGATATTCATCCCCTATTTTCACCAAAACTCCCAAACGATCAGCATCGGGATCTGTCGCCATAATGATATCCGCATTTTTCTCATTAGCAAGTTGAATCGCCAACCTAAACACTTCTCTTTCCTCAGGGTTTGGAGCCTTAACAGTTGAAAACCGCGGATCAGGCAATTCTTGCTGAGGAACGACAAACACATTTTTTAATCCCACATTAGTTAAGATTCGTCTCACGGGTTTATTCCCAGTTCCGTGTAATGGAGTATAGACAATTGTAATATCGTTACCTTTTCTTTGGATGAGATCAAAATTTAATAATAAGGATCTTACCATCCGATCATAAACTTGATCTACTTCATCCGAAATATATGTAATCAATTTTTCAGCGAAAAGTGTTTGGAAGTTTTCCATTTGAACATTTAGAGGATTATCAACCATTTGAATCTCTTGATAGATTTCGTTTGCCATTTCCTCCGTAATTTGATTTCCATCTTGGTTGTAGACTTTATACCCATTGTACTCTGGTGGATTGTGACTCGCTGTGATTACGATTCCTGCGAATGTTTGAAGATAACGCACCGCAAAAGAGAGTAAAGGAGTTGGTCGTAACTCTTCAAACAAATATACCTTAATTTTGTTGGAAGCAAGAACTCTGGCAGCTTCTTTCGCAAAATCTTTAGAAAATTTACGGGAATCAAAAGCAATGGCGACTCCTCTTTGCATTGCTTCATTTCCTTGTTTCAGGATATAATTGGCCAAGCCCATTGTTGCTTTTCGGATCGTATAAACATTCATACGATTAGTTCCAGCGCCAATAATTCCCCTAAGTCCACCTGTACCAAATTCTAGATCCTTGTAAAAACGTTCTTCAATCCCTTCGAGGTTATCCTTTATTGCTTGTAGTTCTTGATAAAGTTCTTTTTCCAAGTTTGGATGATTCAACCATGTTTCATATCGTTTAATAAAATCTTCCACTTTGACACCACCATTATTTAATGAAATTTTGACATTATTTGCCCACTCTTTTAATTGTACTCAATAAAGGCATGAAATCAACAACACAAACAGCAAAAAAGAGGCATAAACATAATTGTTTAGCCCCATTTTTATAAAGTCTTATTTCTTAGCAAAATTCCAAATAGCAGCAATATTTCTTGCTATTTGCGTTACATATTCCTCGGCATTCTCCATCGCATCCTGTAAAGTTGTAACCCGTGGCACAATACTAAATAAAGCGTCAATCCCATGTTCATGGACGACTGTACTATCATTGGAAATGTTACCAGCGATTCCGATTACCGGAATATGATATTTTTTCGCTATTTTCGCGACCCCGATTGGCGTTTTTCCATTAATGGTTTGAGAATCAATCTTCCCTTCTCCAGTAATGACTAAGGATGCACCATGTATGTGCTCTTCCAGCTTCGTTGCTGTGATGACAATATCAACTCCTCGTTTTAGTTCTGCTGAAAGAAAAGCAAGTAATCCTGCACCAAGTCCACCTGCTGCTCCAGAACCTGGAATTTCTTTTACATCTATATTTAAATCCCGTCTTATGATCTCTGCATAATGGTTCAAGTTTTGATCAAGAAATTTAACCATTTCGGGAGTAGCACCTTTTTGTGGTCCGTAGATCGCCGAAGCTCCTTTTGGTCCTGTTAAAGGATTGGTTACGTCACAAGCTACTTCAATTTTAACATTCTGGAGTCTAGTGTCCATTTCTGTAATATCAATCGTAGCTATTTGATACAATGATCCTCCACCATAACCAATCTGTTTTCCTTCTTGATTCAGTAACTTTGCACCTAATGCCTGCGCCATTCCTGCTCCGCCATCATTAGTCGCACTACCACCAATTCCGATGATAATATGATCTACTCCATATTCTAAAGCTGCCAAAATTAATTCTCCTGTACCCCATGTCGTTGTAATCAGTGGATTCCTTTCATCTTGAGGAACAAGATGTAATCCTGAGGCAGCTGCCATTTCGATAACTGCCGTTTTCTCATTTCCGAGAATACCGAAAAAGGCTTCAACTGGTTTTCCTAGTGGACCGGTCACTTCTTTTTTAATGATTTTTCCATTCGTTGCATCGACCAATGATTGAACCGTTCCTTCTCCGCCATCTGCCATTGGAATCTTGATATATTCTGCATTGTTTAGGATATCTTTAAATCCTTTCTCTATTGCATTGGCAACCTGAAGTGCTGTAAGACTTTCTTTAAAAGAGTCTGGTGCAATTACAATCTTCATTCGTACCACTCCCATCTATTTGACACCATTATAACAAGCGAAAAACACCAAAGATTAAAGTAGAAATAATTGTCATCGTTAAACCAATCAAAGATTCATAAGGAATCAATTTAAGACGTTCTTTAATTTGCATATTGACACTACCACCTGTTGCATGGAAGAAACTACCATGTGGTAAATGGTCTAATACAGTTGCCCCTACATGAATCATTGCAGCACTTGCTAATGCTGAGATACCTAATTGTAAAATGGTTGGACCAAAGACTTGGCTTGCAACTGCAGTACCAGCAGTGGTCGATGCTGTAGCACCAGACATTAAAATACCAGCTATTGGTGCAAGTAGGTACGCAGGTAATCCTGATGCATTTAATGCATCAATGATTAAGCCTTTTAACCCAGAATTGGAAATGATACCTGCTAATGTACCAGTTCCTAATAGCATGATCGCAACACCAGACATTTTCCCAAGACCTGATACGGCATAATCGTTAATCTTTTTAATTCGTCCCATTGCAAGTGCCCCTACAAGTCCACCAACAGGTAATGCAATCATGGGATCGATATTGATCTTAAATAGAGGGCGTAATGCAAGTAACAAAATAGTTATAATAGGGGCAGTGATTGAAGTTAGGAATCCTGGTAAATTCCCTTCAGCATGATTTTGCACTTCGCTAATTTCTACTTGTGATCCCCTTTGAATTAATCGTTTTGCCACAAAATAGGTAAGAATTACGCCGACAATAGCTGGAATCAGTCCTGCAGCCATAAGAGAAGTTAAAGGTAAGTGAAACGCATCTGAGGCTGCAATGGCATTTGGATTTGGAGAAATTATATTCCCTGCTTTACCTCCACCGATCATGGCTAATAAGATCGCTAGTTTAGAGATATTTGCTCTCTTTGCAATCGCTAGTGCAATTGGTGAAACGGTAATAACAGCTACATCAATAAATACCCCTACTGCAGTTAAAATCATTGTGGCAATCGCTAAAGCGAGTAAAGCCCTTGTTTCCCCTAGTTTTTTAACAATCGTTTCAGCAATCGTTGAAGCTGCACCCGATTCTATTAAAACTCCTGCTAATACACCAGCTGCTAGAATTCTTAATACAGCTGGAATAATACCCTTGGCACCATCCATCATCAATGAAACGGTATCAACCAAACTAGCTCCACCAATAATTCCACCCACCAAAGCTCCAGCAATCATTCCATATGCTGGTGGAACTTTACGTAAAATAAGAATGATCGCAATCACTAATGCAATAATAGCTCCTAAAGCTGTAACTTGTACTTGAGCAGCCATTTCATATCCTCCTTTTTTTGTATGAACAAACAATTTTTTCAGATTCATGATAGATTATTTTATACTTCCATAGTAAGCGTTTTCCTGGAAATAAACATCATTCATTAAAACAAAAATAGTCCAAAAATTGAGGTAAAGTTTTTGGGCTTTTGCACAAAAAAATTAATTATTTCTCAGAGTATGTATAAGCATTGATGTGTATAATTCAATCAATTCATTTAGCTTTTTTGGATCTTTTCCCGTAATTTCTTTCATTTTATCTAATCGATAATGTAATGTATTTCGATGAATGAACAGTCGTTCCGCGGTTTTATTAATCTCACCGTTTTCTTCAATAAACACCTTTAGAGTTTGTTGTAACTCTCCTTTTTTATCCCTGTATACGATCTTTTTAAAATGTTCTAACAAAGGATGATTATTCATGGCAGAAATTTGTTGGATTAAAATAGGAAAACCCATCTCATTATACCAGTAGATATCTTGATCTGGATAAAGGGTTAATCCTACTTTTAATGTCTTTTTCGCCTCATCATAAGATTGGGCCAATTCTTTAAAATCTTGATAATATGTACCAATTCCTATTTTTATTTTTACTTTGGCGGAATGGTATAATCGAGATTTCCAAACATTTAATTGTTGAAATAAATGATCCTTATCCGTCTCTAAACCTTTTAAACGAATTTTTTTTAGAAGAATAATTTCTGTAGTGTAAGCTAAAGTTAGCAAGTCTTCAGGCTCAATTAATGATTTTAAAATGGATACAACTTTTTTTCTTTTTTTACTCAATGCTTCTTCCGTTAAGGAATTGGATCTTAGTTCAAGAATAACTACTATTCTAGGGACATCGAGATCAATACCTAATGTTTTCGCTCTTTCTTTAAACCATGGGTCGGAGGTATTTTCCCCTGTAATCAACTGATGCAATATTTCTTCTTTTAAACGCTCATCCCATTGAATTTGCTCCATTAAAAACGCTTGATCCAAAATCATTTCTGCCGCCATTTTAATCAGCAAACCAAATCCCCTAACTTTCTCTGGCTTACCAGTAATCCCCACAACACCAACAATTTCATTTTTAAAATAAATAGGAAGATTGACACCAGGTTTTGCTCCTTTTAGAAACTGTGCCTCTTCTTCATCGATCTCAACGATATCTCCTCTTTCAATAACCGCAACTGCTCCGGCATGTACTTGGTTGATACGACTTGAATCTCCAGAACCAATAATAATTCCTTTTTCATTCATCACATTGATATTTCGGTTAATGATTCCCATCGTTCTTTCAACAATCTTTTGTGCAAGTTCTCGCGTTAACAATTTCAATCTGCATCTCTCCGTAGTAGTTGAAGCTTTTTAAAATATAATGATTCACTGATATTATACAATAATCATAGGATTAGAAATTTTTCAATTTAACCATAATATAATTATGTAATTAAAATAGGTTTGTATATTCCAACACTTATGGAATATACAAACCTAATAAGCTTGGCTTGTATGTTCTATAAGCTGATTCTTTAGAGCGAGCTTTCCTACTGACCGTTTATTCAGGGAAAGCCTTAAGGTTAGGAGCAGCGTTAGAATATACAAGGCCCGATAAAGAAGCTTAATCTACAATTCTATTTTTTAATACCCCGATTCCTTCAATCTTAACTTCAATCACATCTCCAGCTTTTAGATATTTCGGCGGATTCATCCCATGACCTACTCCTGAGGGTGTTCCAGTAGATATGATATCTCCTGGTTCTAGCGTCATTCCTTGTGACAATACAGAAATCAAAGTTGGAATATCAAAAATAAAGTCCTTCGTATTTCCATTTTGTCTAACTTCCCCATTCACTTTCGTTGTAATTTGAAGATGATGTGGATCAGGAATTAAGGATTTATGTACGATACTTGGTCCTATCGGGCAAGTTGTATCAAGACTTTTGCCCAAAAAGTACTGTTTGTGTCGTTGCTGTATATCACGAGCCGTAATATCATTGACAATCGTATAACCAAATACGTAGTCCATCGCTTCTTCTTTTGGGATCGATACTCCTCTTTTCCCAATAACGACTGCTAATTCCCCTTCATAATCTAATTTCTGAGTGATAGAGTGATGACTATATACGTTTGCTAAATGTCCAGTAACCGCCGTTGGTGCTTTTGTAAATACCATTGGATATTCTGGAATATCCTCAGCTTTACCAATTTCTAAAGCATGAGCAACATAGTTTTTTCCTATGCAAAAAATATTCTTTCTTGGTTTTGGAATTGGTGAAAGTAATTGGATTTCATTACTATCAAGAGAATAGGTCCATTCTCTATTGTCTTTTTTGCTAACCCATTCATAAATTTCTATGCATCTCTTTAGGAAATTCTCCCCTAATTCAATACCTTCTATCATGGTATTAGGGATAAGATTTTGTCCAGACATAGCTATTTCAGCTGTTTTTAAGTCTAGAATCTCTTGATCGTGATGAATAAGAAGTCCTATTTTTTCTTCCTCTTGTCGTCTAAACGTAACAAATTTCATTTTTATAATTCCCCCCATTTATTAAAACTTGATTTTCTTTTACTATACCATGAGTTTATTCTTCGTCCAACACACGTATAATCGTCTCAATTGCTTGTACCAATTGGGTATGCGACCAACTTGGTAAGGATCGATTTTTAATGGCTAATTCATGAGAGGCTGGGATATGAATAAATCCAGCGCGAACGGATAAACCTTCCTTAGCAATTTTGTGTAACATACTGTACATCACATGATTACATAAATAGGTACCTGCTGTATTTGATATTTCACTTGGTAAACCTACTTCTTGCAAAGCTTGAACCATTTTACGTATAGGCAATGTCGAAAAATATGCTGCTGGCCCATCTTGAACAATCTCTTCATCTGTTAAAACGTTCCCTTGATTATCGACTGGACCATCATTACAATTTATAGCAACTCGTTCAGGAGTTACCCGATTTCTTCCAGCTGCTAATCCTAGAGAAATAACAACGTCTGGTTTTACTTGATCAAATACGTTAAACAGTTCGTCAGCAGCTTTTTTGTAATCAACAGGTAGAATATGTCCAAATATTTGGTAATGTCCGACGGTTTTCCCATTTAACTCTTTTACGATTTTTTCGGTAGGATTGATTGGATATTCTAGAAAAGGCTCAAAGCCAGTTAATAGTAATTTTTTCATGTTTCTCTCCTCCATCCACTTTAAGGTTTCTTTCCATATAAAAAGATGAAAGACCTACTCAAGAAAGAGTAGATCTATCATTTTTAAAACCATTATTCTGCTATTTTTTTCGCCCATCGAACGTTTGGATAGCGATTATATGGGTAAACAATACCTTCAAACTTTTTAGAAGTTAGATAGTTTTGAGAATAAAAGTAAATTGGCATGAATGGTAGATCTTGCATAAGGACGTCTTCTGCTTGATGTAAATATTCCATCCGTTTCGTTTGATCAGCTTCTACTTTGCCTTTATGCAATAACTCGTCATATTTTGGATTCACCCATAAGGTTCTGTTATTAGGACTATCCCCTAAGAAATAATCAAGAATAACAGCAGGATCTAAGAAGATACCGACCCAACCCATACGAGCCATTTGGAAATCTGAACTGTTAGTTCTAGCCAAATAAGATTTCCATTCTTGATTTTCAAGGTTCACATTGATACCCAGATTTTTGGATAACATATTTTGAATACTTTCAGCGACTTTCTTGTGATTCTCAGAAGTATTATAGATGAGTGTTACTTCTGGGAACTTCGTCCATCCTTCTTCTTGCATTGCTTCTTTAATTAATTGTTTTGCTTTTTCAATGTCTTGTTTGAAATATGCTTCTTTTTGTTTACGGAAATCCTCACCTGATGGAGTTTTCACTCCTTCTGGTACGAAAGCATATGCTGGAATTTGACCAGTTTGGGTAACCTGATTAGTAATCGCTTCACGATCAATGGCTAAATTAAAAGCTTGACGAACCTTTGGATTGTTAAATGGTTCTTTGTTTACATTAAACATATACATATAAGTACCAAAGTATGGAGTTATCTTAAATTCTGGGTTTGATCTTTCTTGTGCAACTGCATCTGAAGGGATATCTGTAATGAGATCAATTTGTCCACCTTTATACATTTGATAATAAGTGGTAGCCTCGTTAATCATAACCCATGTAATTTTCTCCATCGTAATTTCATCTTTGTTATAGTATTGATCATTCTTTTCAACGACTACTTTAGAATCATGTTCCCAACTGGTTAGCTTGTAGGCTCCATTACTTACTAATGTATTTTCTTCTGCAGCCCAGTTTTTATTTGATTCAACTAAAGATTTTTTGACAGGGAAATACACCCAGAATGTTAATAATTTATCAAAATAGCCCACTGGTTCTTCTAAATTTACAACAAGAGTATGATCGTCAGTTGCTTTTACACCGACTTGATCGGCAGAACCTTTTCCTTTATTGTAAGCTTCTGCCCCTTTAAGATAATACAAATAAAAAGCAAATTCACTTGCTGTTTCTGGATTTAAAACACGCTTCCAAGCATATTCAAAATCTTGAGCGGTTACTGGAGTACCATCAGACCATTTCGCATCATCACGAATAGTAAAAGTATAAGTTTTGCCATCATCAGAAACCTTAACATCCTTAACAAGACCTTTTACAACATCTCCATTTTTATTCGTAGTATATAGCCCTTCAAATAGATTTTCAATAACCCAACCGGAAGTAGTATCTGTTGCTAGTGCTGGGTCTAAGGTTGGTGGTTCACTCATTAAATTTAACGTAATTTCTTGTTTAATTTCGCTTTTTCCTGAGCTAGAGGTCGTTTGAGTTGATCCACAAGCGGATAAAACAGGAACCATCAATAATACTAAAACCATTAGTGTTAATAAACTTTTTTTCATTTCTTTTTTCCCCCTTGTATATGTATTTGATCTATGCATTGGCATGTCCTAAAACACCATTTGTTGCGGACATCCCAATAATGACTAACCCCCACATCATTTTATAAGCCGTTATGTAATCATTACAGGTAAAACGAATCCTTTTAGGTCCAATCAATTCTACTGATGGAATCGTCGTTGTCATTAACGCTTGGTTACTTCCTTTAAACTCAATTTCAAAAGTAATTGGTCCTTCTATATGATATGGTTTGATCTGCTTTGCTTTTTTTACAGCAAGTTCTGCTTTTGTTCGGATTAATTCATGTGCTTGTTGTAAAGGTAGTAATTCTGCAGCAAAACGATCAATCCCACGCTTAACAACTACAGTTTCCACATCAGGCAACGTGGACTTAATCTCTGAAGTAACCACATCATCTCCTGTTACTAGTAAAACAGGTACACCAAAAAAGCCCGCTACTCCTGCATTTAATTCACTTTCCCCAACCACTTTACCATTAATTTTCATCTCATTAACAGCAATCCCAGCTAAGGTATGACTAATCACTGAACGTTCTGATCCACCTTCTCTCCCATGGTAGCCAACAAAGAACACTCCATCAAAACTATCATCAATTCCTTCCATTTGACACATGACCCGATTATTACCTGATATTAAACGAGCCCTAGGATCTAATTCCTCAATCAGAATGTTTGACATATTCCCATGTCCATCAGCAACAACAACTTCAGTCGCTCCTCCTCGAAATGCTCCTTCAATCGCCGCATTGACATCCTGGGTCATCAGTTTGCGAAAACGATTATACTCATCATTTTTTTTCAATTGCATGTTTGTCGCTACACCTGAAATTCCTTCCATGTCCACTGAAATATAGATTTTCATTCTCCTACTCCCTTTCCTAAAATTCAATTTATGTATCTATCTGCTTCAAGATTTGCGGAAGTAACTTTTGCCCCTCTTAAACCCACTTCTTCTTGAATAGAAAAGATAATGACCAACTCTCCTGCTAAGTAAAAATCTTGCAATTATTCCAAAATCTTTATAACCAAAGCTACTCCCGCTCTGTCATCAAATCCTTTACCAAGTAATTTGCCAGTATGATCATCTCCAAGGTATTCAAGTTATGTCGCCCAAGTAATAGGGTCTCCTACTTTTACTCCCATTTTTTTGCTTCTTCTTTGGCAGTAGCCCCAATATCGATATACAATTGTTGATAGGAACGTACTTTTTTTGCATCTTCAAATTTCACATAATGAGCAGAAATCGTTCCAATCACCCCTCTTAACAGTCTCTTTTCCGTACGAATGGTTACTTTTTGTGCTAAGATACGATCGTCATGCTCTCCTAGTTTTTAAAAGCGAATTAAACCGTTTGACTCAATCTTTTTGACAATGAAACCAACCTCATCCATGTGGGCAGTTAAGATTACTTAAGGCCCAAGTCTTGTACTTTTTTTAGGCAATCACATTTCCTAGCTTGTCCATTTCGACTGAATCTGTCAGCTTTGCTATATATTCTTTCACATGATAGCTTATGGGTTGTTCAAACCCGCTTGGTCTATGTAACTGGGTTAACTCTTTTAAAAGCTTATATATCCAAATCACTCCCTTTTAAATAAACTTCAAGAGATACCATTAGACTCACATGATTTGAAAATTCATATGATAGATAATTGAAAGCTTTATAGTGTTAAAGTAATGAGTAAAAAAATATTTCCTATAAAAACTCAAAAGAATTCTTATACACTTCAAACTGAACAATGACATTGGTACGGGTAACCCCTTCGATTTGATTTAATTTTTTCAAAGTTTCTGTCAATTCATCATAGGTATGTACATGTACTTGGATCAACAATTGATAATCGCCAGAAGTTAAGGAAATGTAGCGAATTTCCTTAAAATTACGTAACCGATTCACTATATTTTCCAGGGTGTTAGCTTGAATACCTAATTGAATAATTGCGCTTGTTTTCACTCCTATTGAGATCGGATTAACGATCCCCACTACTTCAAGGATTTGATTTTCGACTAAATTTTTATATCTAGCTCTCACCGTTTTTTCTGTGACGTTTAATTGACTTGCAATCTCTGTAAATGCCATTCTACCATCTTTGGATAAAAGTTTAATGATTTCCTTATCTAACTCATCTATTATTTGTACATTATCCATATAACTTCTCCATTTCGTTACTAAAATAGTATTTTAGTTATCTGATTAGTTATAACTTTTATTTTTTTATTACTAAATTCACTATTCATTTCTTATTTTAGTATCGAAAAACGTAAATATTTGAATGTTATTATAATTTATAATAATTGTTTAAACAATATTTTTTTTCGAAAAAAATAATTAGATAGAATTTATTGATTTTTTAATAATTTGTAAACGTTACCAATCAAATATAAAATATTAAAAGCATCGGATGAATCACTGTATGAAATGAAAAATGTAAAAAATTAATTAAAGAATATTTGTTTTATCACTAATGGGGTTACCCATGATATGATGTAGATAAAACGATAGGGGAGGAGTGTATATATGAATAAAAAAGCGATTTGGGGTTGGACGATGTATGATTGGGCGGATTCTGCTTTCGCTACCACGATTATGGCGGTCGTTTAACCGATCTACTATACTGATGTTGCAGGAGCAAATCTACCCATTACGACTGCTACCGCCTATTGGGGTTACACTTCTTCAATTGACATGTTCATCATTGCTGTTCTTGCACCGATTTTAGGAGCAATAGCGGATTACTCCCGTTCAAAAAAAAATTTTTACGTTTCTTTGATTATATGGAGGCAATTGCAACTGGTCTATTATTTTTTACTGGAAAAGGCGATTATCTTCTCGTCTCTTTTCTCTTTATTTTCGGTATGATTGGTTTTTCAGGAGGAAATGTTTTTTATGATGCTTTTTTGTCGGAAATTATCCCCCTTGATTGAAATTCCTTCTTGCCTTTTGGCTCTATAATGATGGAATCAGTACGATTATAAAAATGGCCACGATCTATGGTCATGAAACCGGAATAGATACAACAGATCTCATTGTTGCACTTCTCATTACCCAGTTTGTAGGCATTCCCTTTTCTCTATTATTTGGAACATTAGCGAACAAGATTGGATCAAAAAGGGCATATACCTCTCGTTATGGACTTATGTCATCATTGTGGTCTTTGGCTATTTTATGCAATCTACCGTTCATTTTTATATGCTTGCGACAGCCGTTGATTTTGTTCAAGGGGGAAGTCAAGCGATCAGTCGTACGATCTTTGGAAGTATGGTTCCTGTGAAACGGACAGCAGAATTCTTTGGTTTCTACGGAATCTCGAGTAAATTTTCGGATATATTAGGTCCGTTTGTTTTTGGGTTGGTTGGTCAATATGCAAACCCACTATCTTTGAACCTGACTTGTATGTTCTATATACTGCGACTTTAGCGAGCGAGTTTTCCTACGATCTGTTTATTCAAGGAAAACCGCAAGATATCAGAGCAGCATTAGAACATACAAGCCTACATCAGCTTTGTATATTCTAACACGCCCGTTGTTTATATATTTGCCCCCAAAATCATAAAATTGGGTCAAACGATAAAAATATACGGGTTCCGATCTAGGATATGGTGACTAATAAAGCCATATACATAGGCTTTCAAGATAGGATTAGGATTTTCTTTTAGATAATCAATCGTGTGAAGTAAAAACTTACCACAATGTTCCTTATGAATTTGAGTCCCTATTTCGATAACCGATCGATCCTTCTTCTTCCAAGGCCATAAATAATAGTAGAAGAAGTGATCAGGTCCTTGTGTACCAAGTTGAAATTCTTTTTGCTGTGAAGAAAAATATATCCCTGATTGTGCCGCTACCCTTTCCCAAAATAGGAGATGCGTCCAATCATTAGGCATAAGATTTTTTTCCTTTCCTTTTTAATCCACGATCATAATTCATAAAGGCCAAACCTGAAATCACAAAAAGCCCCATCATTATCCACAACAAGTTGGGTATAGATGTATGGTCATAGAGCCAACCGCCAATTAAAAAGCCCAACATTCTTCCCCCAGCACCAGCACTACTTACTACTCCCTGATAAAACCCAGCCTTATTTTCTGGAGCTAGATCAGCAGCGGCAGCAGGAACAGCAGGCCAAACTAACATTTCTGCAAGGGTCATCGTGATCATGGCAAATACAAAACCGATATAAAGGGAATTATGTAACATAATCGCAAATGATAGAATAAAGATGACGATTCCAGCCATCATTTGTTTTTTGATTGTAGTTAAGAATTTTTTCGTGATCAATGAAAAAAGTGGTTGCCCTAGAACGATTAAGGCGCCATTAATCGTCCATAACAACGTGTACTTTGATAAAGGAATTCCTAAATTAGAAATATATTTGGATAAACTAGTTTGCCATTGTACATAGGGCATCCATGCGATCACAAAGGCGGTGGCCAAGATCATTAATGATACAAAAGCTCTCGAAGCTTCTTTTGACTCCCTACCCTCTTCTTGATCGGATATCTCAACTCCAGAAAAAACCACAGCCTGTTGCCATTGTTCTTTGCGAAAACCAAAGATTACCAATAAAAGAAATATTAAAAAGGTGATGGAATTGACGATAAAAATCCAAGTGAATGATATCTGGGCTACAACCCCACCTAATGTTGATCCAATTGCCACACCCAAATTCTGCGCCACATAAATTAAATTAAAAGCCTTTGGCCCTCCTTCCGGCCATACCGAACCAGCCATCGCATACATCGAGGGAAAAACAAGTCCGTTGCTAAATCCAAGAAGGAGCATAAGTAAAACATAAAGAAGCCATTGATGAAAGAAAGCCAATGATAAAACAGTGATAGCGGAAAAGATGATTCCAATCACTATGGTCTTTTTTCCACCCCATTTATCAAATAACCATCCACCTGCCAAATTCCCTAAAATACCAGATCCTTGTTGGAGCATAAGGACAAAGCCTGCGATTGACATCGATTTATGCAATACTCCTGTAATATAAATCGTATTCAATGGCCATAAGAATGAATTACCTGTTACGTTGATTGTCATTCCAATCGCCAAAATCCAAAGACCTATGGGGTATAGAGATTTTTTTTTCATTGATTCTCCTCTTTTCTAGTTGACCGAAATTGACGAATTTCCATTGTCATTGAATCAAACATTTTTATCTTCGTGATACTTTACTGGGTCGTCCTAAACCTATAGAACATATACTATAGTAGAGGTGATGAGGATGGAATGGATGAAAACAATCGATTGGCGCCTTCTTGGTTTCTTATCCGGTTCAGCTGTTCTTGATTATTATTTTTATAAACATCTCACTTGGCGGATTGCCATTTGTTTACCAAAAGAATAAATGATTGAATTCAACATTATATGCGAATGGTATAAATATTTCCGATCATTTCTTTCATTTTAGAAACAAGATAAGTATGACATGTAAAAATTAAAACTTGGTGGTTTTTTGATAGCTCCGTTATTGCTTTTAGTGTATGTTGTAATCGTTGCTGATCAAAATTGACAAAAATATCATCAAAGATTAAGGGTAGCTCTACTTTCTTTGTAAATTCTTCGATTAAAGCAAATCTCATCGCAATAAAAAGTTGCTCTACTGTTCCCCGACTTAAGTATTGCGGTTCAAATATTCGACCATCCATTCGTAATACCTTTATGGTTGCCTCATCTAACGGAGCGAATACTCTTTTATATTGATTTCCTGTCATTAAACGAAAGTATTCTGAAGCTTTTCGGATCACTTCAGGTTGTTTCTCTGTTTCGTAAATTTTCATTGTTTGTTGAAGAAGATACTTGGCAATCGAGATTGTTGCCCAATTTTTTACATTTTCATGTAAACGGGATTGTAAAACAAAATATTCGTGTTGCAGAACGGATAAACTCCTATCTTCTTCCATTTCCTTTAGTTGATTCTGTAATTCTCCTTTAGCTTCCAAAAGATTTTTTAGTTGACTTTGTAATTGGTTTTGTCGTTCTTTTCGTTGATCGATCATGTGTATCATTTCATTTTCTTCAAATTGTTCTAATTTCTGTATGATTTGTTGATATTCTTCATCCGTGGTGCAACCATTTCGAATCGAAAAAAAATATTGTTTATATTGTAAACGTAATTGTTGGTAAGTCGCATAGTCTTTTGCACGATAGTAAAATTCTTCTTTACTTGTTACCCGTGCATAATTGAACAATTGGCTTATTTTCTCTTGTTCAATATGATTTCGATCTTCCAATCGTTTCATTTCCCCGATTACGTCATTGATTTGCAGATTTAATTGATCAAGTTTTGACCGGTTCTCCTGATCTTGTTGATAAGATTGAATCCATTGATACACCTTTTCTTCTATTCTATTAGGATCAGTAAGTCCATCCGCATGTAGTGAGATTACTCGAGCTTCAAAATCTTGGATTTCTTGTTGAAGTGCCTGGATTTCTTCATTTAGAAGATCCTGAGCCTTATATAACTCTTTTGTTTTTTGAATGAACGAAATCGTATCAAAGATTATGATCGGGGATATATCTGGCCGCAGACGATGTTGTTGTAACCATTTTTGCAAGAGGTCTTTTTGCTGACGATACTCTTCCTTTATTTTTTCTTTCGTTTGTCGTAATTCAACGATTTCCTTTTCCAACCGTGAGATTTCGTTTTTTACTTGAACTACTTGTTGATCAGATAACTGATTAAGATGCGTGAATAAATGATGGTATTGTTTTGTCGTTAGAAAAGATAATAATATAAATATGCCTGCTGTCCACCATTGTTTATAATAGATAAAAACAAAACTACTGATCAGTCCGATCAATGGAATAAAATATCGTAACCAAGAAGTGATCATCAGTTTCGTTCTTTGATCCTTTTTACTGAGATTATCGATTTCTAAGAGATTTAACTTGTTCGACTCGTACCTCTGTTTTAATTCGTTAAATTTGAGATCAAGTGTGAGAAGGTCTTTTTCTTTTAAATCTAAATGGTGGATAATGGTTTGAAGCGTTTGTTTATCTGCAATCGAATACTCAAACATGCGTATGGCCTCTTCCGAATAAAAATGCCCTAACATCTTTCGACTTTCATTTATTTCTTCATTTCGATGTTTCAAATCATTTTGAAGTTGAAAGAATCTGCTTTTATTTTGCTGATAGTAGGGTAAATGATCACGAAGATATTCAATTTGCCGTCTCACTTGTTCCGTTAATAGCTGAGACTGAATCGTTGTTACTTGTTTAGTTAAATCCATTTTTTTGATTTCAAGTTGTTTTTTTTCAACCTCAATTTCATTAACTTTAGATTCAATCATTTCAAGTCGCTCAATCCCATTCTCAGGGAAGATAGGTTCATCTGAGTACTTGCTCAGTTTCCATTTTATTTCTTTTAAATCTCGATAAGTACGATAGTAATGTGCAGCTTTCTCATATTCCTTTAGTTCTTGTTTGATGTTGTCCATTTTCCGATCAATTTCATCAATGTTACGATTCAATTGCTCAATTTTCAACAAAATTTCTTTATGTTGTAGGTGTTTTCTCTTTAGTAAATTCATTCTATTCGAGATATCGTCCATCTCTGTAAACAATGAATTAATAATGGGGTTTTTCCCTCCCATTTTAAATAGTTCTTGTTCTTTTTTTGTTAATTCCTGGTTCATTTGAAGAATTTGCTTTGCTACACCAGTACCTGCATGATACAAAAAACTATTGATTTGTTGATCTTGTAGGGAATCAAGGTGTTGAATCTCATTTAAACCAAAAGAAAAAATCTGACGGTAAACTTTTTCATTGATCTGATGAAGTAAAATCGGTAAATACTCTTCACCGACAATGTCTCCATTTGGTAAATAAATTCGAACATCGCCAGAAATCTTATGATGATAGACTCGCTCGATTCGATAGGATTGCCCTTCCTGATCAATCATTTGTATTGCTCCACCAAATTTTCCTCCGTTTAATGGTTCATAACGCAAATGAGGGTTCCTTCTACTTTCAAAACCAAATAGGACCGCTTGAATAAATGCTTTCATTGTACTCTTACCAGCTTCATTAAAACCTTCGATGAGATTTAAACCTGGTTGCAACCTGAACGTTCTCTCTACTAATTTGCCAAAACCATAAATTTCTAAAGATTCAATCCACAATAATAACCCTCCTTCATTCTTTTCCCAGCAAATACTCATACGCATAATTGATAATTTGGTTCTTTATCTCTTCCATATCTTCATTCGTCAACGATGAAAAATGTTTTTTTATCCCTCGATGTCGAAACAGTTCTGATAAAATTTCTTTTTTTATCGTCTCAGTATCCATCTTTTTAAAAAAATGTTCAATTTGAGAAAGGTAATCTGCTAAAAAACTTCCTTGTTCTCCAATTTTTTCGATCGATATGGGTGGTTGTGTTCCAGCCTGAATCGTTTCAATCCATGCCCAAGGTTGTTGTTCAATCAAATGAACATTTAATACTTCTTCAATTTCTTTTCGTTGATCTTCTTCGTTTATTAAAATATGAAGGGAGGTTTGACCTTTTAAGATAACACGAGTTAACATTGGACGTTTGATTTGAATCAGTCTTTCCTCAATCTCCATCTCGATAAGGTTTATCAGATCATCAATGGTCGTAATCTGGGAAATATCTAGTTCAATTGTTTCCCAGCGAATTTGCGCCGTTGATAACCATTGGATGGACTGAACTTCATTGTCCACTACTTCAACATAGTAACACCCTTTGTCCCCTGTCTCCTGAATATGTCTTCCTTGTGGGTTACCAGGATAGATTACGTATGGACCACGATGTAAAATCATTTGTTTGTGAATGTGTCCCAATGCCCAATAATCCATCTCCCCAGAAATCAATTCTTGTAAACGAGAAGGACAATAGGGATCATGGTTTTGTTGACCATCTACATTGGTGTGAAGCAAACCGATATGAAACAGATTCGGATTTTGTCTATGATAATCTTTCACAATATTCTCCATAAATGCTTTCATCGGATAACTCCTGCCCACGATTCTAGCGATTTCTTTGTTTTCTTTGAGAAAAGATATTCCTTCTACACGATCTCCAGAGAAAAAATGAACCCTTTCAGGCCATTTTATTTGTGCTTTTTGCTGATCGATCGGGTCATGATTCCCATGAATGATAAAGGTATGAATTCCATGTTGATTCAATTTTTCCAATGATCTTTTCAGATAGATTTGTGCTCTTAGACTTTGCACTTCTAGATCATACACATCTCCTGCTATCAATAAGAAGTCTACTTCTTTTTCAATACAATACTCTACGATCCGATCAAAACTGCGAAAAGTAGATTCATAAATTTCTGATACGATTTGTTTTGGAAGATGTCTTAATCCTTTAAAAGGGCTATCTAAATGCAAGTCAGCTGTATGTATAAAACGAAATGATGCCAAACGTAACACCCCTATTTATTGAGTGATTGATTTGTCCTTCAATGGCTTATGTCTTTGCTGTTCAACGCGGAAAGCAACCAAGATAAAAGCTACTCCACCTAATAAACGAATCAATGCGGATAGATCCATCGCTGCGTTCATCCCAAAAATAGACAGTATCCATACCCCGACCTGTGGAGCAATAAAACCAACAAAACCAATAAAGATCGTATAAAGCGTAATATAAGAAGACCGACTCTTTTCAGACGAAACAGCTAATAATTGATTAAATAATAATAGAGTTGTTCCTGATAAAGAAACACCGCTCCAAAAGTTTGTGAAGACTAAATAATAGAGATTTTTTGATAGAACCGTTAAAAATGGAACCGTTGCCATTCCTACACTGGCTACAAAAAGCATCATCGAATTACCAAAACGGTCAGCCATTCTCCCCCACCATTTATAGGTAAGAATTTGTGAGAGTTGATTCGCAACAGTAAACAAACTTAACCAAAAAGCACTTGCATGAACATACTCGATCTGATAGATATTAAAAAGCGGCCAAGCCATTTGCCAACCAAAATTAAATAGAATCGAACTGATTAGAAAAAAGAGAAAGGGTTTGGTTTGCCACATTTTTTTCATTGCCACAATAAGGGAGTCCTTTTCTACCGTTCCCTTTGAACTATATTCTTTAAGTTCGATGTGCTTAAATAGATAATAAGCTTCTAACACACCAAAGATAAATGTAATGATAAATAACCCCTGATATGGAACAGGGTTATCTTTATCAAATAAATTAAGTATAACCCCTACGGTTGCGGTTGCAATCATTCCTACGATCGTTAAGATTTGATTTCGATAACTAAAAAACTTTCCTCGTTCTTTCTCTGGAATTAAATCACCCATCAAAGATTGCCAAGATAGATTGGCCAAACTAGCTGGAATATTCATCAGACCCACTAAAATAACCAAGATCCATGCCTGGTAGATCGGAATATAAGGAATCAAAGCAAACAATAAAAGAGCAATTCGAGCAAACAGAATCGAAAAGCCACAGAACCTTTTTTTTAATTCTAGTTGGCTAAACCAATATCCTCCCACGATCGTTGTTACTAAACTAACGACTGCAGCCAGGGAATTTAATAAACCGACCTGCTGGTGATTCGCATGTAAAATATGAATGGCATATAACGCCAAAAAACTGGAGTACGTATTCATAATCATTGAATGAGCGCCATTAATAATACTGTAACGTTTATTCTTTTTCACGATCTCCAATGGATACTGCATTTTCTAAATCCCTGGCCTTTCATATCATGTATTTTTACTTTTGATAACTATAAAGCCAATGTCCCATCTTTTCTAAGGCCTTTCTTCGGTAGGAATAATAGACTCGTTGTTCTAAAGACATATTTCCTAACACTTGTGTATCACCGTCGGGAATAAAAATCGGATCAAAAGGAAAGCGTAAATCCTTTGGTAAGTTATAGGGTATCTCAGAGATAATCCTGCCGGATGTAATTCCGTGAAAAACATCGATTTTTCCTTTCCACTTCACAGCAATGACACCACGAAAATAAGCTTTTCGACTCTCACCTGATAATAATTTGTCGATCCCCTTATAACCAATTAACTGAAAAATTCTTTTCGTTAAAATACCTGGAAATTGAGGATAAGATTCAAAAAATATTCCAGAATCGTCTACAAAAATTGGTATTTCCTCATCCTCTTTTATCTGTTCTAACTTATATCTTGCGATCTCTTCTAGTGTACCTTCAGTTGGTTCAATAAATGGGAAACTTTTTCCTTCTACTTGATGCCCAAATGGGGCCAATGCTAATTGGGCTTCAGCTAATTTTTCAGGATTTGTTGTGACAAAAATAAGTTTCATTACGAATGACTCCTCTCGAAGTTCATTGATTATCATTCATAAACTATAGAGTATCATATTTTTATTCTCTTTGATATACGTTGTACAAGAAAAAAACAACCCGCATTTAAAATAGGGTTGCTCAAATTTTACAAATGTATATTTTGTTCTTCTTTATGATTTTCTTTACCATTATTATTTTCTTCTGTAACATGTCCATGAGTTCGAAACCAAATATTCAAATCATTAATTGCACTTGACAGGTCGACAATTTCTTTATGTACTTCCACAAATTCTTCAAAAGGTATCTCAAACATTTCATCCTGCTTTTTCATAATTTCTTCTTCTAATTCCTTAATACGATCCGGAATCTTTGCCCTTTCCTTTTCCCATCGATCAATCACTTTTAACTGTTCGTTCAGCGATAAGTCTTCCCAATCTACTCGGAAATCAGGTATGTGAATTCCTAATCGATCATCATATATAAATTGTACCTTTTTTTCATCCACTGTCATTAATTCAATCCTCCTAATAAACGATTAAAACCATATTTATTGTAAACGAAATTTCTTCATTCGTATATGCCACGAGTTTAAATTGTGTATTTTTTGTTACAATCTAAAATAATAATTATGACAAATTTATTAACATATTCTTTTATATCTATCTTTTTCAAAAAACCTCTTGTATACTGTTTGTAGAAAAGTTCACAAAGAATAAATTCTTATTTACGAATGATTATTAAGTGGGAGGTTTTTAAAAATGGCAAATCAAGTTTTTCGTTCATCCGTTCGCTTAATTGAGGGGACACGTGTAGAAGCTGAAGCTCGCGGTTTTAAAGTTACTGTTGACGAACCAGAACAAATCGGTGGTTCTAACCAAGGAATGGCTCCTACAGAATTATTACTTTCTGCTTTAGGAAGTTGTTTAACAATTACAATTAGTCTCTTCTCTAAAGCATTCCACGTAGATATTAAAGATTTACGTGTTGAGGTTGAAGGGGAGCTCGACCCAATGGCTGCTATGGGTAAGTCAGATGCTAGAAGTGGTTATCAAAATATTCGTGTACATGTACACATTGTCTCTGATGCACCACAAAACCGTATCGAGCGCTTAATTAAAATGGCTGAATCAAAGTGCCCAGTTAGTGATACATTGCGTGTTGGTGTTACTATCAACAATTCTGTAGAATTAGAGACAGTGTCGGCATAATTTAATATAAAATAAAAAGGACATCTATTAGGATGTCCTTTTTGATTTCATTTATTTATTTGACTTCAGCATTTGCAATTTTTTTCATTTTTTTTCTCGTTGTGAATTGAATGATAAATAGTAACACTAAGATACCTAATCCAACCGAATCGGTCCATAATCCTGGAACGATGAGCATAAGCCCTGCAGGTATTGCTAATACTCTTTCAATCCAATACATTGGTCTGAACCAGTATCCCATTAATCCTGCACTTATTCCCAACATACCAACGAATGCTGTAGTGATAATCCACAATGTTTTTAATATCGTTGTATTAACAAGTAGTAATTGAGGAGATAACACAAAAATATATGGAATAATAAATGCTGCAATCGCTAATCTTGTTGCTTCTGCACCCGTTCGAATCGGTTTACCTCCAGCTATTCCTGATGCCGCAAAAGCTGCAAGCGCAACTGGTGGGGTGATATCGGCCACAATTCCAAAATAGAATGTGAACATATGAGCTGCAAGTGCTGGAACTCCTAATTGTATAATCGCTGGTGCAGCGATTGTTGAAGTGATAATATAATTCGCTGTTGTTGGAGAACCCATTCCTAATATAATTGATGAAATCATCGTTAAAAAGAGAGTTGGAATAAGTAATCCACCCGAAAATTCAATTAATCCATTGGCGAATTTTAACCCTAATCCAGTTAGTGTAACAGTACCTACTATAATCCCTGCAGCGGCAGTAGCCGCAATAACTCCTAATGATGCTTTTGCTCCATCTTCCAAAGCAAAAAATATATCTTTTAATTTCATTTCGTTATGTCCTAGCAACATACCGATTATTCCAACAATAATTGTACTCAATATCCCACTAATTGCAGAAAAGGTTGCAGACTTTCCACTCATGAGAAGTCCAATAATAACAAATAAAGGAATTAGTAAATATAGTTTCTTTAAAATTTCTTTTTTATCAGGCAACTCTTCATCAGTTAAACCCCGTAGCCCCGTTCTTTTTGCTTCAAAGTGAACCATAATCCAGATCCCTGTGAAATATAGAATTGCAGGTACTGCAGCCGCTTTTGCAATATCCCAATAAGACATCCCAATAAATTCAGCCATCAAAAAGGCTGCAGCTCCCATAATAGGTGGCATAATTTGTCCACCAGTAGAAGCTGCTGCTTCTACTGCTCCAGCAAACTCTTTACGATACCCCAATTTTCTCATCATTGGAATGGTAAATGATCCAGAAGTAACTACGTTGGCAACTGAACTTCCACTAATAGTCCCCTGTAATGCACTTGAAAATACAGCTACTTTTGCAGGACCACCTACACGTTTTCCAGCAATCAATAATGCTAGATCATTGAAATACTGACCTACTCCTGTTTTTTCTAAAAATGCTCCGAACAACAAAAATAAGAAGATAAACTTTGCCGACACTTGTAAAGGAGTTCCAAGAATACCGTCTAAAGTATAATACATATGTGACACGATACGTTCATAAGATAGCCCCCGAAAACTTAAAAACGATGGAAAATAATTGCCAAATTTAGCATAAATCAAGAAAAATAAAGCAATCACTGTAATTGGAATTCCAACTACTCTTCTAGAAGCTTCTACTACTAGAAGTATAGCGATCAACCCCATAACAAAATCCAATTGGTTATAATTCCCAGCTCTTATAATTAAATCTTTATACTCAAAAACCCAATAAAAACCAACCCCTGCACTTAATATAGGTAATAAAAAATCAAGAATTATTGTAAACAAATTGCTTTTTTTAACATATTTTTTTGTAGGAAACAAAATATAGATCAATGTTAAACCGAAACCTAAATGTACAGGAACTAATAATTGAAGTGGGATATTACCAAAAAGTGCAGCGTAAATCTGAAAAAGTGAAAAGCCAGCTGCCAAAATGGTCACCAACCATTTCATAAATCCTGTATATTTATAAAAATTTGACTCTCTATCGTATTTACTTAATAACTGATGCATCTCTTTTTCAGTTAAATGTTTAATATCTTGACTCATTTTAACTACCTCCCTTCATCAGTTGCAATAAGCTTAATTTTTGCACTTTAAATCGGACCCAATTCCCAGGTCTAGTTAACTTTGCTAATGGTATTTTTCTCTGGTGTACAATGAATTGATGGTTTGCAATCACTTGGCCAACCCTCATATCAAAATATGGAAGAACTCGATTGAGATGATTCAATACGAATTTCCCATTTTTAATGGTAAATGTTTCACCTTTTTCTACGTCTGATGGCATGCCAACACCATAAGTGTCAAAAGTGGTTTGATCTACTACAATATTTTGATTGGAGTCAATATAAAAAGTGTCAATAACAGGTGTTTTATGAATGGAATGGATATATTCAATAGAAAAGTGATCATTTCCATTAACGGGGATACGGAGTAATATTTTTCCCGAATCTCCTTCGATAAGTGTTAACATAGGTACTAAAGGAAGATTATAAAGTAACAGCATGATGAGAATTATCACAATCGAGGATTTCCATATAGTCCTTAAAAAAAACCGAGGGGAAAAAAGCCGCCTCGGTTGTTTATATTTAAACATTACTTTAAAATTTCCTTTTCTTTATAGTATTTCGCAGCACCTGGGTGAATTTCTAAATTTATCCCATCTAATGCTGTTTCTAATTTTATCGACTCGGCTTTTTTATTTATCGCGACTAGTTTGTCTAGGTGCTCAAAAAGGGACTTTGTTATATCATAGACTTGATCTTCTGATAAATCTCCTCTAGCAACAAGAATGGATTTTACGGCAACAGTTTTTACATCTTGATCTTGACCAGCATATGTTTTTGCCGGAATTACATCTTCAACATAGTATGGGTATTTCGTTATTAATTCTTTAATTTTATCCTGATCTAGAGAAAGAATTTTAAATTTAGTGGTTGCAGATAATTCGTTGACAGCTGCTGTAGGTGCACCAGCAGTAATAAAAGCTGCATCCAGTTGTCCGTCTTGAATTCTTTGAGAAGAATCACCGAATGATAAATGCTCTGCTTTTAAATCTTCAAACTTTAACCCATAGACTTCAAGGATTTGTTTTGCGTTTGCCTCTACTCCACTACCAGCAGCTCCAACAGAAACACGTTTCCCTTTAAGATCGGCAACAGAATTAATCCCACTATTTACAGTTGTTACAATTTGAACGGTTTCATTATATAAGGAAGAAATAGCTTTTAAATTTTTTACCGGAGTATCTTTAAACATTTCTGTACCCTTACTTGCATAATCAGCAATATCGGATTGAGTAAAAGCTAAATCTACATCGCCTTTACTTAGTAAACGCATATTTTCAACAGATGCTCCTGTAACTTGAGCAGTTGCATCCATTTTTGTATTATCTTTAATAATTTGGGCAATTCCTCCACCAAGAGGATAATATGTTCCACCAGTGCCTCCAGTTGCAATGATTAATTGACTGGCTTTTCCACCCCCACATCCAACCAAGCTTAGGGATAACAAAAGTACGATCGCTAGTAAAACATAACTCTTCTTCATCATTTTCCCCCTCTTTTAATTGTTTTGAACTTTTCCAAAATTATTATACACTAAATTCTAGTTATTGTATATTTTTTTATAATTATTATTGCTAATACATTTTTTTGGATAATTTTGTCATAAAAAGCTTAATTTATTAAACAACTTTTGAATAAATGTACTTCAATCTCTGTATAATATAAACTCAAGCATATAATTTGACTTGAAAGTAAAAACTAAGATGTAATTGGAGGAGAAATAAATGGCAATTCAAGAATTCAAAGCAACTGTTTCATTAAAAGAAGGATTATTTGTGGAGGCAAATGCAAGAGGGTTTACCGTTCAAATGGATGAACCTGAACAACTTGGTGGAACAAACAAAGCGATGAACCCCGTAGAAATGTTATTGTCAGCACTAGGGGGATGTCTATCAATCACGATTGCAGCATTTAGCAAAGCAGCTCATGTTGAGATTGAGGATTGTAAGGTACATGTGACTGGTGATTTAGATCCAGATGGTTTTTTAGGATTAAACAAAGATGTAAGGAAGGGATTTACTCAGATCCGTTACCAAGTAGAGTTGGTATCAAATTCTCCCGAAGATAAAATTAAAAAATTGATGCAAATGGTA
Source organism: Tepidibacillus fermentans (assembly GCF_004342885.1). Lineage (NCBI taxonomy): Bacteria > Bacillati > Bacillota > Bacilli > Caryophanales > Bacillaceae > Tepidibacillus > Tepidibacillus fermentans. The sequence continues at coordinate 205,665 of NZ_SMAB01000002.1, read as the reverse complement.
GAAGAGAAATGTCCGGTTTCCGATACTCTAAAGGGCGTAGAAGTGATCGGCGATGTGAAGATTGTGAGATAAAAAGTGGGCCTTCTAGAAGGGCCCTTTTTTTGTTACAATGATCTACATAATCTCGTATTTAAGGAGACTGTTTAGATCAAATGAAAAATATGATAAAACCTTACATTGCTTTTGTACAATCCAATATTCTTTTTGTTGCGGACCACTCATTATCAAAAATTTTTGAAAATGTTTTTCCAAAGAAAAGCGAGATGTTAAGTTTGAACTTACCAACCTTATGGGAGTTAAGAAAGAATGAAAAAGACGTGGAGGAACTTTTTCTTCATCTAGAATGGCCAGAACCCATAGGGTTAATTTCACTTGTTTTTTATGGAGAACAGGTTCAATTATTAAGAGAAAATCAGGAGATCCATAGTCTGGGAATTCTTCATGAATTTGATATTCAAACAGGCGATACAAAACAAGCTTTGTTCATTACTGGGATCAGGGAAGGATTAGATTTTGTATTCGATTAAGATTCATCATTTTCTAACCAATTATAAAATTCAAATTCAGGATACTCTTTCTTCTCCTCAAAGGGTTGGTTCTTAATTGTTGGTTGTTTTTCACGAAATTTTTTGAGATGTAATTTAATCTGGTCAACTGTTTTTAAATTTTTTCTTTGCCATTCAAATAGAATCTTATCAATGTAACGAAAACTAAGTTTATTAGAGAATACAGCTTCTTTTAATGCATAATGGATAAGTTCAATCGAATAATGATCTTGATCGATCCATGTATTAATCATTTCAATTTCCATAGGGGATAACGGTCGGCCAAATTCTTGTTCAAAGGTTTGAAAAATGTTGATTACCTCTTCTTTTTTTTCTTGTTGTCTTATTTCTATTTGTTGTTTTTGATACTGATGAATCATCAAATGTATCAATTTTTGATAAAGCGGAGTTAGATTATAGACTTCAGATAATATTCCAGTTACTTCATCCTTTTTTTCATCAATACGAATATAATTTTGACGGACTAATCTTTGTAAGAGGCGCATCATCTCTTCAGTATTTAATGTCATTCGCCGTTCTAATTCTGTGACAGCAGGAAACGAATTACCTTTCCCTTGATAATAAAGCAAGTGGATAATGAGCATCATTTCTTGGTCAGATAGCCCTAGCTCTTTATAATGAGAAAGTAATAGGTTAGAAATTGTCGTTGAACCTTCTTCAAGTAACTCGAGAAAAAATTGATTTTCATTTTGCAATGGTTACACCTCATTTACTTAAAAAGAGCACCAATTGGGTGCTCTTTTTAATTGTAAAGAAAGTATGAGTATTTTTTATGGGTAGAGTCGATTCAAGAGTCGAGGGAATGGAATCGTTTCACGAACATGATCTAATCCACAGATCCAAGCCACAGTTCGCTCGAGTCCTAAACCAAAGCCACTATGTGGCACACTACCATATTTTCTAATATCGAGATACCATTTATAAGCCTCCGGCGATAAATGATGCTCTTTGAACCGTTGTTCTAATAACTTAGGATCGTCAATCCGTTGACTTCCACCAATGATCTCGCCGTATCCTTCTGGAGCAATTAAATCTGCACATAACACAACATCAGGACGATTTGGATCTGGCTTCATATAGAATGCTTTTAATTCTGTCGGGTAATGGGTAATGAAAACAGGTCGGTCAAAGCTTTCTGCAATTGCTGTCTCATGTGGTGCTCCAAAATCATCACCCCACTGAATCTCATGCCCTTGTTCCTGCAACAGCTTAATTGCTTCGTCATATGTAATACGTGGGAATGGAGCTTGAACCTTTTCTAACTTGGAAATGTCACGACCAAGTGTTTCTAATTCATATCGGCAGTTCGTAACGACAGATTGAATTACGTGTGAGACAAACTCCTCTTGGATTTGTAAGTTTTCCTCGTGTTCAACAAAGGCCATTTCTGGTTCAATCATCCAAAATTCAATCAAATGTCGTCTAGTTTTTGACTTTTCCGCACGGAATGTAGGTCCAAATGAATAAACACGGCCTAATGCCATAGCTGCCGCTTCCATATATAATTGACCACTCTGAGACAAATACGCATCTTCGTCAAAATATTTCGTATGGAAAAGGTTAGTGGTTCCTTCTGCAGAAGTTGGGGTCAAGATCGGTGGATCCACTAATGTAAAACCTTTTTCATTTAAAAATTCTTGAATCGCACGGATAATTTCGCTTCGAATACGTAAGATTGCATTTTGACGAGGAGTTCTCATCCAAAGATGACGATGGTCCATTAAAAAGTCTGTTCCATGTTCTTTCTTTGTAATAGGATAATCCTCCGCAATTTGAATGATTTCAATATTCGTAATCGCTAGTTCGTAACCAAGTTTTGAACGTTGGTCTTCTCTAACAATGCCTGTAACATAAAAAGAACTTTCTTGGGTTAATGATTTACTATCATTCCAAACTTGTTCTGGGACTTCATTTTTTACGACAACTCCCTGAATAAAACTGGTCCCATCACGCAGTTGAAGAAATTGGATCTTACCACTAGAACGTTTATTATATAACCAAACTCCTAGTTTTACTTCTTGATTTACATATTGTGCTATATTTCGAATGGTAACAAGCAAAGCTGATTCCCTCCGATTTTCAACGATAAGTTAGCCCATCAATTATACTATTTATTACTAGGAAAAATCAATTTTACGCATTTAAAGAATGAATAAATTCCTTAATTCGTCTCATTCCTTCTTGCAACTGCTCGATTGAAGTAGCATAGGAAACTCTAATATGATTAGGTGCTCCAAAGCCCGACCCAGGAATCACAGCTACTTTTGCTTCTTCCAATAAAGCTTTCGCCCATTCGTCAGCATCTTTAAATTGTCTACTTTTCGTTGTTAGAACTTCTGAAACATCGATAAAAACATAAAATGCTCCTTGAGGCCGAATTGCTTTTAATCCTGGAATTTCATCAATCAAATTTAAAAGAATGTTTCGTCGTTGTTCAAAGGTTTCTCTCATTTTTTCTAGTTCATCTTGAGGGCCGTTTATTGCTTCTAATGCACCATATTGAGCAAAAGAAACTGGATTGGATGTACTGTGACTAGCCAAATCGGTCATGACTTTAATCAGTTCCTTGTTTCCCGCAATGTAGCCAATCCTCCAACCGGTCATCGAATAAGGTTTAGAAACACCGTTAACAATTACAGTTCGCTGATAAGCATCTTCACTAAGGCTGGCAATACTGACATGCTCGACCCCATCATATATCAGTTTTTCATATATTTCGTCCGATACCACATAGAGGTCATACTTTTTACATACTTCAGCAATTTCAGATAGCTCTTCTTTTGTATAAACGGTTCCAGTTGGATTACTTGGTGAATTGAGGATGAATGCTTTGGTTCGCTTCGTAATCGCCTTTTCTAATTGTTCTGCTGTAATTTTATATTGGTTATCTTTATTTCCTTCCACAAAGACTGGAACAGCTTCTGCTAATTTTACCTGTTCGGGATAACTTACCCAATAAGGTATTGGAATAATAACCTCGTCTCCGGGATTACATACTGCTTGAAAGAAATTATATAACGCATGTTTTGCTCCTAACGTAACCATTACCTGGTTCATTTCATAATGTAATCCATTATCTCGTTTAAATTTGTCAACAATTGCTTGTTTAAGTTCAGGAATACCGGAAGCAGGAGTATACTTCGTAAATCCTTTTTTCATCGCCTGCGTTGCTGCCTCGATAATGTGATCCGGTGTATTAAAATCCGGTTCACCTGCACCCAACCCTACAACATCAATTCCTTTACTCCGCAATTCCTTTGCTTTAGCCGTAATTGCTAAAGTGGAAGAAGGGGTTAACTCTGAAACCCTTTTTGCTAATTGCACAGACATTACCTCCCCAAAATCAAGATTATACAAATATAATTATATTTATTTACTTGATTTTACTATTCTTAAGGTATCTCTGGCAATCATTAACTCTTCATTAGTTGGAACAACTAATACTTCTACTTTGGAATTGGGTGTACTGATTCTTCTAACTTGTTTTGATCTAGTATTATTGATCTCCTCATCAATCTCAATTCCCAAATAGCTTAGATGATCCGTAATCGCTTTTCTTAAAATATTCGAGTTCTCACCTACTCCAGCAGTGAAAATCAGTACATCAATTCCGTTCATTGCAGCAGCATATGCTCCGATGTATTTGCGAATTCGATACTCATACATTTCAAAAGCAAGTTTCGCATTTTCATTAGAATCCATATTTTCTTCAATATCTCTCATATCGCTTCCAATGCCAGAAACTCCGAGCAAACCACTATGTTTATTTAACATTGAATTCACTTCATTTAAGGTTAAACCTTCTTTCTCCATGACAAAGGGAATAATTGCCGGATCGATATCACCACTACGTGTTCCCATCATTAGCCCTTCTAACGGGGTCATTCCCATACTGGTATCCACGGATTTTCCTTTGTCGATTGCTGCTATACTCGCCCCATTTCCAATATGACATGATACGATTTTTAAATCTTCGATCGACTTACTTAAAAACTCGGCTGCTTTTTGGCTTACATATTTATGTGAAGTTCCATGAAATCCGTATCTTCTAATTTTATGCTTTTTGTATAAGATTCGAGGTAATGCATACATATATGCTTTTTTAGGCATTGTTTGATGAAAAGCGGTATCAAAAACAGCAACATTGGGAACACCAGGTAGTACTGTTTCAACGGCTTCGATCCCAACCAAGTTAGCTGGATTATGTAAAGGCGCCAAATCAAATGTTCCTTTTATCGCCGCTTTTACTTGAGCATCTACTTTGACAGAATCAGAAAAAACCTCTCCACCGTGAACGACGCGATGGCCAACTGCTTCAATCTCATTGATGTCAGAGATAACTCCATATTTCGGATCAACAAGATAGTTGAAAACTTTTTCAATGGCTGTAGTATGGTCAAGAATCTCAGTAACTAATTTCACGTCTTCTTTTCCAGTAGGTTCATGGGTTAAAATGGCATCTTCCATACCGATTCGTTCTACTTTTCCTGAGGCAATCACAGATTCATCCTTCATATCAAAAAGCTGGTATTTTAACGATGAGCTCCCGCAATTCAAAACAAAAATTTTCATTTATTAACCTCTCCTTTACTTAATGCGTTCACCATTTTCGTATTTAAAGAAACCTTGACCTGTTTTCTCTCCAAGATGCCCTGCTCGAACTAATTTTTTTAATGCTAAGGCAGGACGGTAACGACCATCACCATATTCTCTATACATCGCTTCACTAGCACGTAACACGGCGTCTAATCCCATACGATCCGCCATTTCTAATGGACCATATGGAAAACCAAAACCAAGTTTCATGGCAATATCTACATCTTCTTCGGAAGCGACTCCTTCCATTACGATATTAATCGCCTCATTAATTAAAGGGATCATTAATCGAACAGTAACATAACCGGGCGATTCAAAAACCTGTATCCCAGTTTTTCCCATTGTCTCAATAAATTCTTTTGCAATTTGATATGTAGAATCTGAAGTTTTTAATCCACGAATGATCTGAACAAGTTTACGTTTAACAACCGGGTATGTAAAGTTTAAACCGATAAATTTATCTGGTCTTCCTGTTTGACTCGCTAATTCCGTTACACTTAATGTGGAAGTATTGGTTGCAAAGATTGTTTCTGGTTTACAGATCTGATCAATCTCTTGAAAGAGATTTTTTTTCTCTTCAAGTATTTCATCAATACTTTCAATCACTAAATCGACTTCTGTTAGAGACTGTTTATCCAGTGTATAGTGAATTTTAGATAAAATCACTTTTTTCTCAGTTACTGTAATTCCCCATTTTTCAATCGATTTATCTAAAGTAACAATTAAATTTTCTTTGGAATCCTCCAAAATACTCTTTTCTTTATCAATGACGATCACATCAATTCCATGTTCTGCAAGCATCTGAGTAATCCCAGTACCCATGACACCTGCACCAATAACCCCAACTTTTCGAATGGTCATACTTTTTCCTCCTTACTAGATTTTTCATACAAAAATTATAGTATCATAATCTGCCTTCTATGTGTTATATATATTTGTTAGATTTTTATGAAACAGTTTAAAAAAAGCCAAATCAAACGATTTGGCTTTTTTCATTTTTTGAGATTTTATCAATCATTTGCCTAAACTCTTCTCCTGATAAGACTTCCTCTTTTTCTAATTGATCGAGCGCTTCTTCTATCACCGTTTTATGATGTTGTAACAACACTCTCGTTTTCGTTAATAACAGATCTAAAATTTCATTTGTTTCTTTGACTAATTCATCTTTTGCAACATAATTAGTATTAACGATTCCCAAAGAAGTTAAACCTGTTTCAATCATATGTTGAATTAGATTTAAGACTTGGTCAAAGTCATTTTTTGATCCAGTACTTCTAGTACCATAAAAAATCTCTTCAGCTACAGCCCCACCTAAAGCAATCATGATTTGTTGTTCTATAGATTTACGGGTGTGTAAATATTGCTCATCAGAAGGGTTATGACGAACATAACCAAGCGCCTGCCCTCGTGGTCGTAATGCAACTTGTGAGACCGAACCCGGTTTTACTTTTTCAGCAACTATGGCATGGCCTAATTCGTGAATCGCTACCCTTCTTTTTTCTTCCTTAGATGCTTCACGATCGGTTTGTTCTCCCATTAAAACTTTATCAATTGCATTGGAAAAATGTTTTGCAGTAATCTCTAACTTATTTTCTCGTAAAGCATAGATGGCAGCCTCATTGGCCACACTTTCTAATTGAGCGCCAGAAAAACCATATGTTTCCATCGATAACTGATTTAAATCAATATCCGTAGCCAATGGCTTTGATTTCGTATGAATTTCTAAGATTTTTTTTCTTGCATTTTTATCAGGTAAATCTACAATAATATGACGATCAAATCGACCAGGACGAAGCAAAGCTGGATCAAGAAGATCTTTTCGGTTCGTTGCAGCAATCACAAGGATTTGTGGATGATCATTTGCTTTCATACCATCCATTTCAGTTAGTAATTGGTTTAATGTCTGGTCATATTCTTTTAGACCATTCCCATCTCTCTTGCCACCAATTACATCAATTTCATCAATAAAGATGATCGCACTATTTTTTTTGTTTCTTTTAGCCAACATTTTCGCTTCATCAAAAAGATCACGGATCCGTTGTGCTCCTACACCAACATACATTTCAACAAATTCACTACCGGAAGCAACGACAAAGACAGAATCAGTATAATCCGCTGCAGCCTTAGCCATTAAGGTTTTACCCGTTCCTGGTGGACCAAATAGTAAAATCCCTTTTAAAGGACGAATGCCATATTGTTCAATTTTATCTTGATAGATCAAAAAATCTAATGCTTCTTTTAGCTCATTTTTCGCTCGTTCTTGCCCGCCGATATCTTCAAATTTTACATTTGTTTTAACGACTGCATGGGCACGACTTTTTCCATCTCGTCGTAGACCAAGAATGTTACCCTTTTTATCAGAAAATAAAAATATACCTGCTAGTACAATGAAAAACAAAAAGACAAATGGTCCAACATTATAACCACTTATACCTAGAAATATAATTAAAGCAGGGATAAAACCCAAAAATACATCTTTAGCCAACGTTATTCACCCCCTGATTAACCCTTCTTGGAAGGATAAAATAAAGTGACTTTTTCCCTACATGCAAATCAACGTAGACGTTCTTCTCATCTATTCCATAGCCCACTTTGTCGAGACGAGACTGTTTCTTCAACTTCTCTAATACAATTGGAATGGTGCTATATTCATTTTTGTCCATTGCTTGAGCAATGTTAAAGTAAGCTTGATTCCAGGCACGCAGTAAAGTTTGATCTTGATTATTTACAAAATGAAGTTGTAATTCTCTTTTACCAATCATTGGTTGAATCTTATTTTCAATTTGGTGATAGGTGTCTACAAAATTTTCGACATCTTGAACAACAATCGTTAGCTCAACTTTTTGCTGATCATATTGAATTTGGTTCAGCTTAACCCCCTTAATCTCACTCATTGCAACTTGAATAGGTTGCTCGATACGATAATTCTGATATATGAATCGTCCACCAAATAGGACAAGCAAAGATATCATAAAAACAATCACTGTTAGGTGCCAATTTTTTAATTGCATCTTTTAATATACTCCTTTCTATCATAACATTACATATTAGAGTATATCACAGAGTATAGAACATTGATGGAGGGAAATGTTTGTAAATCTTCCAATATAAAAGGCTATGGTTATTTTTTACCATAGCCTAAGTGGGTTACGATGTGGTAACCCCTAATCGATATTTTTTAATAAATCCTCCATTTTGAAGATCATAATAAAGATAACCTAATCTTCCCCCTTGATCTTCATATAGTACTTCATAGATTAAACGTTCTTGATCGATAATCCCAGTGGTAATCCGTTTTACCGTTAAATTTTTTTCGGAATGAGATACAAGCTTCTTGATTTGTTCTTTGGTTAAGTAATGATTCAGATAACGGTAACGTAATTCCTCTTCATTTGTCCAAATGAAAAGCGGATCCCCAAACCGATCTTTTGCGAACATGACATAATAAGCTTTTTCCCCTGCATAATAGTCAACCTGTTCAATTTGGTTTATCATAGGCAGGCGATCCTTCACTTTATCAATCATTTGTTTTTCAATTGTATTTTTTTCCGCCCAGATACTATATAAAAAGAGAAAAGAAATAAACAAAAATAAAATAATGATACTGGAACTCACCAATATAAACCTTTTCATGACTCTTCCCCTTTAGGTCATTTGCTCCTACCCTTTAAACCTATGTACGATAAATGCTAAATACCATTAAGTTTGGATCTTCTTCGTCTTTTGCTAAACCAAACATCAAATCATCATATTTTAAATTCTTATTTAAGATATCGACAATTTTATAAAGGTCAGGAGTAGCTGTAATTTTAACTGTTGCAATTAATTGAATCCCCATATCTTTGATCATCCTTTTTCTAAGTTGATTATTTACTTCAATCATTATACAACAAAAATGGATAGAAAAAACAGACTCACAAATAAATGTGAGTCTGTACTAAATTAGGATTTCATATTTGAGTAGTTTCAGGCAATAATAACATTACACCTAAGGAGGTGATGGGAATGAACAACATCTCCAATGGTCAAAAATCACCGGTAGAATTAGAACCATTACCACTGATTCATTTTAATGAAATCAAAGCTTGGTTACATGTGAGTCCAACAGGTTATTACGATGATGAAGAAGATCTTCCCGATTTTCGAATGAAAGATAACTTATTCGAATCATTAGAATAAGAAATTTTTACAAAGTTAGATTTTCCATTCAATTAAAATTTTATACCTATTACACTTCCATTTTCATCCAGCCTGCATCTCGCAGGCTTTTTTCAGAAATAAGTTCTGATTCAGATTTCTTATCTCCATTGATTTACAATCTGTTCGACTTCAAAAATGATTCGTTGTTCATCTAAAGTAAGAACCTCTCCATATTTGACCACTTGTTTTCCATTAATAAAAACATCTTGAACATCTTTTCCAGACGCGGAATAAACAATGTGAGAAATCGGATCATACATTGGGTGAAAATGCGCTTGATTCGTATTTAGAATAATAAAGTCTGCTTTCTTGCCTACTTCTAAGGAACCAATCTCATCCTCCATAAACAGAGCCTCAGCGCCATAACGAGTGGCCATTTGAATGGCGATCTTTGCAGAAATCGCTAAGGGGTCTTGGTGATATCCTTTATGGATTAATGAAGCCAAACGCATTTCTTCAAACATATCTAGATTATTATTGCTTGCAGCACTATCTGTTCCTAGAGCAACGCGAATTCCAACTTTTAGCATTTCAGGCACAGGCGCAATTCCACTACCTAGTTTCAAATTACTTCCCGGATTATAGGAAATTTTTACACCCATTTTCTCCAGTAAGTTAATTTCCTCTTGATTCACATGCACAGCGTGAGCAATAAGAGTAGGATGATCAAACACTCCTAAATGATATAAATGTTCAACCGGTCTTTTTTTATACCGATCCATATTTAGTTTCACTTCCCGTTCCGTTTCTGATACATGAATATGAATCGGTAAATCTAATTCTTTGGCAATGACTAATGCTTCTTTAATGAAATCAGGTGAACAGGTATAAGGGGAATGTGGGGAAATCATGACCCGTACTCTTCCTTCGGCTTGCAGATGCCATTGTTTAGCAAACCGGACTGTATCCTTTAATTTTTGAGTGAGCATCTCTTTTGAACCGAACCCTAACATCCCACGTGATAAGCTGGCACGACTACCTGATTGGCGAACAATGTCTGCCACAATATCCATTTGGTTATACATATCAGCAAATGTTGTAGTACCAGATTTTAACATTTCGATCACGGATAATTCTGTTCCCAAACGAATATGTTCTTCTTGAAACTTCCCTTCAATCGGCCACATTTTTTGTTCTAGCCATTCTTGTAATGGAAGGTCATCACCATAACCGCGAAGCAAAGACATCGCAGCATGGGTATGTGTATTAATCAGTCCTGGCATGACAATTTTTCCATGGGCATTAATCACCTGATCAAATGATGCTAGATTTTCCGGTGATTCACCAATATAGGTGATTGTATCTTCTTCAAAGATCATACTTCCATTATGAATCACTTCATTTTCTGCATTAACCGTAACAATCATTGCATTGATGACAATAGAACGCAAATTGATCTCTCCTCTACCCAAACGTTTCCATATAATCATATCAGATTTTTTGCTTATTGATAAATTGAAGAATATGATCGAGATTTTGTATTGAACTTTTTCCCAGCAGCGGAGCAAATAAATCTCCTTTCTGCTCAATCCGATCCTTGATATTGAGCAAATGAAAGTCAGTGGGTCGAATCCCTTTCTCCAGTTCCTCCCATTCAATCGGTGTCGAAACTGTTGCCTCTTTTGTAGCTCTTGTTGAATAAACCAAGGTAATTGTTTTTCCTTGCCACATCTGTAAGTAATCAAAATATAATTTGCTTTCTCGTTTCTTCACCATTCGTTCGATTGTAATCAATTGTGGGTATTTTTCACTAAAATACTTTCCAAAAAATTCATTCATTTTTCTTGCTTGCTCATATGTATACTTTTCGCCGATTGGAATATAAATTTGCATTCCAGTCGCTCCTGAGGTTTTGATCCAGCTTTTTAAACCTAAAGATCCAAGGGTTTCGTGAATCAATAATGCAACCTCTACGACTTGTTCGAATGTTTGTCCTTTTGAAGGGTCAAGATCAAATACTAAAGAACTAGGATATTGATCACGGTTATAACGATTAAACGCAGTATGGAATTCGAGAGCAGCTTGATTACCTAACCAAGCTAAAGTCGCTCGTTTATTTAATAAAATATATTCTGTATCTTGCCAACGATGATGATCAACCCATGTAGGTGCATACGAAGGAATATTCTTTTGATAAAATGATTTTCCATCGATTCCATCAGGATAGCGGATTGTGGTCAAAAGACGATTTTGGGCATGAGGGATTAGATAAGGAGTCAGCTCCATCAATTTCATAATATAATCAATTTTTCTTATTCCCATTTCAGGCCAAAAGATTTTCTCAGGATTGGTAATCTGAAGTGGAAAGTTGTCAATAATGATCTCCATTTACATCACATAATCCTTTCCTATTGCTTGATAAGGAGAATAGGGACTAAAGCCAAGGATTTTTGGATGTCGCAATTGCCCATCATTCGTCCATTCCAGAAATTGTACCCAGCAAGTTAGTGCGGGTTTTATCCAAGTTACATCTTTTATCTTTGTCGGCAACTGGTAAAATGGGGAATGGTTTTGCATAAGTTGTGGTACAAACTCTTTGATCATTTGAAAATCTGATTCCTTTAAACCTAAAGAAGCTTTGCCTATAAACAATAATCGATCTTTTCTATAGACCCCTAATAACAAGGAATTAGGAAATTCATTCTTCCATGATACTCCTCCAACAACAACTAACATCTTGCGTTGAAGTTTGACTTTAAACCACTCCTTGTGGTTTTTCCCACCGATATATGCACTATCCAGATGTTTGGATACGATACCCTCCCATCCCTTTTCCCGCATTAATGAAAATAATTTTATACCATCTTTAAAATCATCTGTAATCGCAATTGTTTCATTCTGATGAACGGATTGAAGAAGAAGGTTTTTTCTTTCGATTAACGCCCTCTTTGTCAAATTTTTCCCATTAAGAAATAAAATATCAAACAAAATATATTTAATTGGATATTTCTTGACGTAAAATGGAATCTTCTCTGTTGTCCGAACTCTTTCTCTTGTCAACACCAATTCAAATGAAGGCTTATGCTCATCATTAAGAACGACGATTTCCCCATCAAGTATCATGGAATCTCCTTCCACGAGCTTAGATAACTGCTGTAATTCTGGGTAGAATTCTGTTCTTTCTTTACCTTTCTTTGTATAGAGACGGATACCTGTTTGGTCGATATAAGTAAGACCACGAATACCATCCCATTTAATTTGATGAATCCATGCATCCCCTGAAGGAATATCAGGTCGTAAAATTGGTTCCATTGGTTGTAACCACTCCACGTAAGCTCACCTATTTCTTAACTTGCCGTTGTTTTCTTGTTCCTTCCTCTTGTTGTTTTTTTCGTTGGTGTCGTTTGCTCAATACTAGCTTTTAATGCTTGCATGAGATCGATGATATTTTTCTGCGGTGCCTCTTTGGGAATTTCAATCTCTTCCCCTTCGATTTTCTTATTAATTAATTCTCTTAAGGCTTCTCGGTAATCATCCGTATATTTGTTCGGTTCAAATGGAGCAGACAAATTTTCAATTAATTGAATCGCCATGCTTAATTCTTTTTCATTCACATCCATATTTTGCGGAATTCCAGGTACCAATTCTACTGACCTAACTTCATCAGGGAAATAGAGTGTTTCTAAAACAAGTAAATTTTGATAGACACGAATGGCTGCTAAAGATTGTTTCGAGCGAATCGTGATCTTTGCGATACCAATCTTACCCGTTTCCTTTAACCCTTGTCTAAGTAAGTTATAGGCTTTGCCCCCTGTATCTTGTGGAGATAGATAATACGATTTATCGAAATAGATGGGATCGATTTCAGACAAATTTACAAAATCAAGAATCTCGATTGCTTTGTTGATTTCAGGCTGAAGACTTGCTAAAGCTTCATCTTCGATCAATACAAAACGACCAGGTTCATATTCGAACCCCCTGACGATATCATTCCATTCCACTTCTACATTACACGTAGGACAGGTGCGAACATATTTTAATGGAGTCTTACATTCTTTATGTAAATAGCGGAACTTTATCTCTTTATCCTCGGTTGAGGCAAACATCTTGATCGGAATATTTACTAGGCCAAAACTAATTGAGCCTTTCCACATCGTATGCATATAAAAACACCTCCATTAAGAAGTATTATTTGCAAATGAAGTTTTGCTCATTCAATGGGCAAGGCCCACCTAGTCTCCTTTTATCACTTCAATTTGATAATCTTTTCCATTGCTTGTGATTTGAACTTCCCCTACCTTACTTAACTCATAAACTTCAGTCCATGTCTCATTTAACCGATCAATGACATCTTGACTAGCTTGATATAGATCTTGATCACTGGAGAAGATGATTCCGACTTGTGGATCAACTTTTTCCAAAAATTCGAGGGAAGATGCTGTATTATTGCCAAAATCACTTACTTTTAAGATCTCTGATTTTAAAGGGTATTGTTTCATCACTCTTTTTTCTATCTCATCACCAATATCACTGGTAAATAAAAAATAAATATCCTGATGTGTGAGTTGAAAAACGAGAGAATTATCCTGAGGAGATAAGGATAAAGGTTCTTCAGGAGCAAGAACTGTCACTTTTACCTGACTCCATTGTTCTATATCATCTTTCTTTAAATATTTTATTTTTGTTTGATAAGAGGTAGGAATCGAAAATGATGAAGCAATTAATTCGGGTAGATAAATTTGTTCAACATGGAATTCTTGCAATACATCCAAGAACCCTCCTACATGATCATCACATGCATTCGTAAGTAGGATAGCTTTGATTTGAACGACTTTATGGTCGTGTAATAACTTTAGCAATTGCTCAGAACTATTTTTGTTACCTGTATCAATAAGATAAGTCTTCCCATTTGCCAATTGAACTAGCGTTGCTTCTCCTTGTTCTAATGGTAAAAAAGAAACTAGCACTTCGTTTCCCTGTAAATGTTTTTGTTCTTCTGGCTGATTGGCAAAAATCGAACGAACAAATATCGAAGAATACGACTTATAGAAAAGAAAGGAAATAAGAAAAAAAATGAGGATCAAAGAGAAGACAATCTTAGTGGCTTTCATCATGTTCACCTTCTTGTCTAACACTCTATCCTCATCATATGACCGGTCTATAAAATTATTCCTTTTTGATCCATTCCTTAGTGTCACTTAAAATTTTTGAAAAAGGTTGATATCGGACATCAATGTCGGGTAAGGATTGAAGAAAGTATTTTCCATACTTAGACTCTATGATTCTCCTGTCAAATACAATGACTACTCCACGATCTTTCTGTGTACGAATTAATCGACCAAACCCTTGTTTAAAGCGGATTACCGCTTGGGGAACAGCCATCTCCATAAATGGATTCCGTTTTGCTACTTTTAATTTTTCTGTTTTCGCTTCATAGATCGGATGGTTTGGCGGTGTAAATGGAAGACGAACAATGACAAGAGCACTTAAGGATTCTCCTGGAATGTCTACACCTTCCCAAAAACTACTGGTACCTAATAATACAGTTGGTGTTTGGGATTGAAATTGTTTTACCAGTTTTGTTCGACTTGAACTATCGATACCGTGACCAAGTACTTTAATTCCAACAGGCTCAAGTAATTTCTTCAACTCTTCATATACTTGATTTAGCATTTGATAAGATGTAAATAAGATTAATGTTTTCCCATTTAGTTGAAGAACTAATTCACGAATATTCTTGATTAAATATTGAACAAACTCTGGTTCGTCCACTTCTTGAATATTAGGAAAATCATTTGGAATCGAAATAATAGCTTGTTTTCGATAATCAAAAGGCGATGAAAGAGTCTTTTTTCTCAAATTATGATCGGTTGGATCAAAGCCAAATTTTTCACTACTATATTGAAATGATCCATTGACACTTAATGTTGCAGAAGTGAGGATAATGCTATCTTTCTGATCAAAAAGAAATTCTTTAATAAATGGTCCCACATCAATTGGACTTGCATAGAGATAAGAAACGAATTTTTTTCCTCTACTTTCTGTTTCCACCCAAAACACCATTTTTAAATCTTGAGCTTCGTTCCATTCAGATAGAATATGATTGAGTTCTTTTAATTCTTTATGAATCCCTTTTAAGTCGGCGATAAAGTTCTCTTCTAATTGAAGATCTTTTAATTTTCGTAGAGTTTCCTCGATTAGATTATCCATTTCTGTCAACTGAATATATAAATTTCGATAAATTTCACAAATGATCTTCCATTCTTTTTTACTTTTGATACGTTCTGTAATCCTTAATGTTTTCCTACCAGTTTCTTGTTTTACGACTAGATGGTCGACAAACTTCCCGATCTGGTTAAAGTATTCTTGAAAGTTCTGTTCGATTTCGATTAAAATCGGCAACAGCTGATTTTGAATCTGATTTGCAACCGCAAATTGATCAGGATCTTGAGAACGATAACATTCGTTCATGATTTGAATCAATAATCCATGCTTCGCATCTTTGTATAAACGCTGAAAATATTGATTAATTCCATATTGAGTTAACTCATAACCTAAGTGTTTTGATGCTACATCTTCAAAATGGTGGGCTTCATCAATCACTAATTTTTTGTAATTTGGAAGAATTCGATTTTCGGATTGCAGGTCCGTTAAAAGTAAAGAGTGGTTCGTTAAAATCAGATCAGCCGTCTGTGCTTTTTGTTTGGCACGATGATAGAAGCATACACGGAACCAAGGGCAATTACGATTCAAGCAAGTTTCAGCATCACTTTTCACTTCATTCCATAAGTTTTTATGATTTGGCGACAAGTTTAACTCTTCGACATCCCCAGTTTTGGTTAAAGCGACCCATGTAAGCAATTGAGCAAGGTAAATCATTTCTTCTTTATTCCGTTCACTTGAAGATTGTAGAATTTGTTGTTCAAATTTTCTTAAACATAAATAATGGTTGCGCCCTTTTAAAACCGTAGCATGAAAATCGAATGGCAAAATTTCTTTGAGTACAGGAATATCCCTTTGATAAAGCTGTTCTTGTAAATTAATCGTATGGGTAGAAACAACCACTTTCTCATTATGTTCTTTTGCCCAAAAGATGGAAGGGATTAAATACGCGAGAGATTTACCTGTACCTGTACCTGCTTCAATCATTAAATGCTTTTGCTCAATAAAAGCTTCCATTACATCAAGTGACATTTCTTTTTGTGATGGTCTAATTTCAAAATTAGGAAAGCGTTCGGAAAGAAATCCTTGTACAGAAAACATCTCTTCAAATTCGAGATCACCTATATGTTCATTTGAAGATGAATCATCCTCATCCATGATTTTTTGTAAAGCCATTTGTTGATAAACGAAGAACTGGTCTTCCTCTATTGGATGAATGATTCGATCTTCAACAAAATGATCAATAAAGAAGGCGAGATCATCATCTAAATTCTTTGTGATTTCATATAGTCGCTGTAAATAAATAAGTGGCATTTTTTTTAACTGTTCAACCAGTTGTAAAAAAAGTTGGGCAGTTGCCAAGGCATCATCAACTGCTCGGTGTGGATTTTCATGTTTAATTTTTAACTCTTGTGTCATCTCACCCAACTTATAACTTTGTACCATAGGTAATAAAATACGAGCTAAGTCTAAGGTATCGACTACAGGACCAGAAAAGGGGCTGTATCCCGATTTTTCCAATGCCTTTTGAATAAATCCAAGATCAAAAGCAGCATGATGAGCGACAAAAATAGCACCTTCCATTAATGGTAGCAATTCCATCATCACATCTTCAAGCAATGCAGCATCCTTAATCACCTCATGAGTAATACCGGTTAATGCTTGAATATACTCTGGTATAGGCTGATCCGTATAAACAAAAGATGAATAGATCTTCTTGATTTCCTCATTCTCGATAAGCACCGCACCAACTTGGGTAATTGCATCTTTATTTGGTTGATTCCCTGTTGTTTCTATATCTATAACAATAAAACGATTCACTTTTTTCACCTCAAAAAATGTTCGCACTCATTATACTACACAAGGAAATCGAAAAAAACAAAAAAACTTTAAAGAACAGAACGAACCCCAAAACAAAAACCCGGATTTCGGAACTCTTTTTTTAAGTCTCCAAAATTCGGGTTATTAATTACAGTAGCTAATGTTCTTTCCTTACACTCAATTTAGCCCAACACTGTTTTGCTTCATCTGTATTCCCAAGAAGATAATGAGTATACCCTAAGTAAAATTCGAAATAAGGAAAATGGACTCCTGTACTTGAAGTCTTTAGAAAATGTTGTAGCGCTTGATCTGGTTTTTCTTGATCTAATTGAATCAATCCTTGGATCAAGTGAGCTAACCCTTGTATATGAGGATTGTCTGCTCTCATAAGAAGATTGATAAAGTCATTTGACAGGTGATGATATTGATGAAGTGTATATAATCTTGCTAGACTCGCCAAAAAAAAGGGGTCCATTTTCGTCAAGTTTTCTAATTGATTCGAGATTAATTTGCTTAAGATTGAATCGAGTTTATTTAACTCTCCCTCATCCGTTAAGATCCAAGCATAAAGTAGTAATGCTTCAGGAGTTTCTTGGTAAGCAGAAAAATATTTTTTGATTAATGTCTTTGCTTTCGCTTTATCTCCAGACAACCACACATTTTTGCTGAGTGATAACAGTGGTTCTGGTCGAGTCGGTTCAAGATTTCGCCATTTTTCAAACCAATAGATCGCTTGCTGAAATTGTTTGCGTTTTTCAAAACTGATTGCAATTTGTTGAATCATCTTCGATTGTTTTGTCATATCATAAACTTTTTTAAACCATTCATTGGCATGATGATCTTGATTTAATTTTTGATATGACTTTCCCAGATAATATGCAATTCCCCAATCTAAAGGTTTTTGCTTTAAGATCTCTTTTAGAAGTAAAATGGTATCTTCAAAATGACCTAATCGATAATAAAGGATAGCTAGATTAAATCTCGGTTCATACCAATCATATCGATATTGAACCGCCTGTTGAAATTCGTTGATCGCTTGCCCATATTGTTCATTTTTACCATAGATCATCCCTAAAAGATTATGGCCTAATGAAAGAAGGTCGGGATCGTCGGTATTTTGGAATAGGATCTTTAATTGCTTTTTCGTCTCAAGGTAATCTCCCTTTTGAAAATAGGTCATTGACGTATACAATCTTGCTAAATTGAAGTCAGGATACTTATCCATTATCTTTTCTAAATGAATAATCGCCCGGTCATACATCCATAAATCAAAGAATCCGATTCCTTTTTCAAATTCCAAAAAATCACTTTCATCAAGTTCGATGACAACTTCTTCATTCGTATCTTTTGTTGTTAGTTCATTAGCAGAAAGATTCAATCCATGATTTTTCTCAAATTGTTTTAGTTTTTCTATTAGTTGTTCTAATTCGTCAGAAATATCTTCAATCATTTCTTTGATGGTAAGATATTTTTCTAATAAATTTAACTCTTGATCCATACCAATTGGTTCATTGAACTCATGTTCTAATTCGTTGATCGTTTGGTGCATATAGGAAAATAATTGCTGAATCATAAATTCGCTCCTCCTCTTTCTCATTTTTTGCCAGAGAAGTAGAGAATATACGAGAAGGAGCATTTGGTTTAGAGAACAGTAGCCTCTTGTTCGTGATCAATCATTTGGACAATATGATTTTTTTCATTCATGATTGCTACTTTCGGAGTAAAATATTTGGCCTCTTCTTCTGTCATATAAGCATAGGCAATAATAATCACCGTATCTCCTGGTTGAACAAGACGAGCTGCAGCCCCATTCAAACAAATCGTTCCTGAATTTCTTTCGCCTTTAATCACATAAGTTTCAAACCTTGCTCCATTATTGTTATTGACAATCTGAACCTTTTCATTAGGTAAAATACCAACCGCCTCCATAATGGCTTCATCAATCGTAATACTTCCAACATAGTTCAGATTTGCTTCCGTGACAGTTGCTCTATGAATTTTAGACTTCATCATTTGTAACCACATAATTACACCTCATTTTGATTGATGATGAGATTATCGATTAATCTTGTTTTGTCAAACCAAACGGCTAAAGCAATAATCGCTTGGCTCGTTGAATGAATCTCTGTTACTGGTTCTAGGGACGGAAAAGAAAGGATTTCAACATAATCGATTCGAGCAAGGGGTTGAGTTTCAATGAAGTTTCTGATTCGATCTTTCAGTTTCTTTGTTTCTGTTATTCCCTCTCCGATCCATTCTTTTGCTTTTTGTAAACTTTGATAAAGAATTGTGGCTTGACTTCGTTCCTCAGAGGTTAAATAAACATTCCTTGAACTAAGAGCTAGCCCATCTTCTTCACGAACAATTGGACAAGGAACGATCGTAACTGGCATATTCAAATCTTCAACCATTTGCTGAATAACTGCTACTTGTTGAGCATCTTTTAACCCAAAATACGCAAAGTCTGGTTGGATAATATGAAATAGCTTTGAAACTACTGTTGTGACTCCGCGAAAATGTCCTGGTCTTGATTTTCCACATAATTGATTAGTTAACTCATTGACTTCAACATAGGTTTTTGGTTTTACAGGATACATCTCGTTCACAGATGGGAAAAAGATCAAATCGGCACCTGCAACTTCTGCTATGACCTTGTCTCTTTCCAAGTCTCTTGGATAGCGATCATAATCTTCATTCGGTCCAAATTGTAATGGGTTGACAAAGATCGACACAACCACAAGATCACTTTCTGCTCGAGCTTTTTCGATTAAACTCTGATGACCACGGTGTAAATAACCCATGGTTGGTACGAGGCTAATTACTTTTCCTGCTTTTCTTTCTTTTGTTATTCTCGTTCTAATTTCGCTTATTGTTGTGATAACTTCCATCATTACACCTTCCCATATAATTGTTCGAGAACAGATTCTTGAATAGAAAATGTATGTTCTTTTGCTGGAAAACTTCTCTTTTTCACTTCTTCTTTATATTGGGATATACTCCTTTTAATCATTTCCCCGATCTGCCCATAGATTTTTACGAATTTGGGTGATCGATCTAACCCATATTGAATCATATCGTGAAAGACAAGTACCTGACCGTCACAAGCATTTCCCGCACCAATACCAATAGTGGGTACCGAAACAGTTTCCGTGATTAATTTCGCTAGATCATGAGGAATAGCTTCTAGAACAATGCTAAATACACCAGCGGCTTCTAACGCTTTTGCATCTTCAATGATTTTTAAGGCATCTTCTTTCGTTTTTCCTTGAACTTTGAAACCTCCAAGCTGATGTACCGATTGAGGTGTTAAACCAATATGCCCTACTACAGGAATCCCAGCCTGAGTAATCGCTTGAATAACTGGAACAATCTCCTTACCGCCTTCGATTTTTACTGCCTTTGCTCCTGTTTCTTGAATAATTCGTCCAGCATGATAGACGGCTTTTTTAATTCCAAGATGATAAGTTAAAAAGGGCATATCAACAACGACAAAGGCTCTTTTTGCTCCTCTTACTACCGCTTTCCCATGATGGATCATATCCTCTAATGTGACCGGAATCGTGGTATCGTATCCCAGAACGACCATACCCAATGAATCACCAACCAATATCATTTCGATACCACTTTCATCAATTAATTTCGCAGTGGGGTAATCATAAGCAGTTACCATTGTGATGGGTTCTTTCTTCGCCTTTAATTGCTTGAGATCATGAGTCGTAATTGCTTTTTGCTCCATTTCATCACCTCCGTCATTTTTGTCCACTCTTTTGCCCAACATCGAGATTGATAATGAAACAAAAAAACCTTCAGCCCATAGACGGGTAGAAGGTTAACAAGTCCAAGTCTTCTCTCCTTCTGTCTCGGTCCATTAAGGCTCAGAGCAGAATATCAATAGTTCATTCAATTGTTCAAATGTAAAAATGTAAAAGCTGAGTGTAGTTCTTGACGATACTACCTCATATACACGATTATATCAGAAAAAAATGTCACCCGAAACAACTTTCGCTTCTTTTCCATCATCTTCTTGTAGAATTAAATACCCATTTGAGTCAATACACATAATTGTTCCTTCGATTTGTTGATTTACCTGCTTTAATTGTATCCTTCTTCCTTTTCCATATAATGCATCATTATATTGTTTATAAAATGGCATAAACCCTTCTCCTTCAAAGCGGCTATAATCTTGTTCAAATTCTGTAAAGAAATGTTGAATCAACTCGATTCGCTTTGGAATATACCCTGTTTCTTGCTGAATAGAAGTCGCTATTTCTTTTAAGTTTTCGGGAAACGTAATTTGATGCGTGTTAATGCCAATTCCAATAATCATATAGTGAATCTGATCTTGTTCCCCATGCATTTCTGTTAGAATCCCAGAAACTTTTTTACCGTTAATATATATATCATTTGGCCATTTGATTAAAAAATTCCTTTGATATAATTTTTTTAACGTATTTGCTAGAACGACTGAAGTGAAAAGGGTAATTTGTAGAGCTTGATGATAAGCAAAGGAAGGTCGTAGAATGAAACTCATCCAAATCCCTTTCCCTTTCTCTGAAAACCAAGTTCTACCTAAACGCCCTTTCCCCTCTGTTTGCTCATCCGTAATTACTACAGTACCGTGTGGTACACCATTTTTAGCTAATTCATGGGCCACTCTTTGTGTTGAATCGACTTCAGAAAAGTAAATGATCTCTTTACCCAGCCATTGCGTAGATAAATTGGCTTTTAGTCGTTCTTTTGATATATCATCTGGATCGTTTAGTAAACGATATCCTCTTTTGCGGATTGCTTCAAATTGATAACCTTCCTTTTTTAATTCCTCAATATGTTTCCATACCGCAGTTCTTGAAATATTTAATTGTTTACTAATCTCTTCTCCTGAAACAAACTGATGTCTGGATTGAATAAAGATTTCTTTAATCTTCTCCCTCATCAAAGACCTTCTCCTTTAAATTTTCTATTCTTTGAAGTAATATCTCTCTATGATTTGGTAATCCGTCAAAAACAACCTGATGAAATAACTCTTGCAATAAATCGTGAATCCAAGGGCCAGGTGGTTGTTTGACGATCTCAAGTACGTCTTTTCCTGAAACCTTTAAATCTTTTAATGTCCGAACCATTAATTGTTTATTTAATTCCGAAAGTGTGAGTTTCCATTCTAACAGTTCTTTTTTCTGAATATATCCCAGTAAATAGGACAATTCTAACGATTTCAAACAATCATCTTCATTTGTTTCTATGAAACATTTTTTTAACTCCTCTATCTTCTGTCCTTTTTGAATGATAGAATAAGCTTTAAAGATGTTAAGAATTGTTTGCTTTTCTTTATTAGAAAATCTGAGTCCATCCATGACCCTGTTTCGCTCAGTTGAATTCAATTGTTCAAACAATATGGACCAACGGACGAAAGGGTCCATGGTTTGATTGATCGTTTGAAGAACTTTTCCATGATCAATGAAATAAAGTGGCCCATCAATCATTCCCTTGAACCAGCGAATGAGTTCTAGAGAATAAAGAAGTTCAATTCCGATTTCAGGATGATTCGCATTGATGATCTTGTCCAATTCAATTTTTACTCGTTCAATTGAAATATATTGTAGATAGAAAGCTAACTCTCTTATTGCACGCAAAGTATTCTTCTCAATCTGAAATTGTAACTGAGCGGCAAATCGGACTGCTCGCATCATTCGTAATGGATCTTCCATAAATCGTTCATTTGGATTGCCAACACTTTCAATGTTCCGATTGACAATGGCAGATTGACCATTAAAAGGATCGATCAACTGCTCATAGTAATCCAATGCAATCGCATTCATCGTAAAATCTCTTCGACTTAAATCATCATATAAATTTGTTACAAATTTCACTTCTTTGGGATGACGGTAATCTAAATATTTACCTTCTTTACGAAACGTTGTAATTTCGATAGAAAGCCCCTGTTCAATTACGGTGACAGTTCCATGTTTCAGCCCTGTAGGTACTGCCTTCTCAAATAAAGAAAGGATTGCTTCTGGTTTTGCATCTGTAGCAATATCAATATCAGTGGTTGGGCGATTTAACAATTGGTCACGTACATATCCACCAACGAAATAAGCCTGATAACCTTGATTCATTAAACGTTTCAATATATTTTTTGCAATTTCTTTTTTTTCCATCTTAGATCTCCTAATCAACCATTCATTCCTATCTTATTTGGAGGAATAGAAAATGAGAATCATTATGGGAATCTTCGTATTCTTAGCAAAAATCATTCAAATATTCAAACAGGGAACAGATAAGAAATAAGCCTTTCTATTCAGAAAGGCTTGATCCATTTTCCAATCCATCTTTATATCGATGAACCACATCCCGCCATGCAAATTCCCCTCTACCTAATGCACGAACTAGGATTTCTGCGGTAGCTACATTTGTTGCAACAGGTATTCCATAAACATCGCACAAGCGAAGTAATGCAATAATATCTGGTTCATGTGGTTGAGCCATTAACGGATCGCGAAAGAAAAGGAGTAAATCCAATTCATTTTCAGCAATTAATGCACCAACTTGTTGATCTCCACCCAATGGGCCAGATTGAAATCGGTGAATCTTAAGATCCGTTTGTTCCATAATTTTAGCTCCCGTTGTACCGGTGGAATAGAGTTCATGTTCTTTAAAGATCGATTCATACGCGATCATAAAATTAACCATTTCAGATTTTTTTCGATCATGTGCGATAAGTGCAATTTTCAAAAATGATCCCCTACCCATCAAAGATTTTTAGTTAAGTAAGTGTTCTAAACCGTAAATAATGCCTCGTAAACTTTTCACTTTTTTAATAGCTAAATTCACGCCGGGCATAAAAGATTCTCGGTCAATTGAATCGTGACGAATCGTTAACGTTTGTCCCAAATCTCCGAGAATCACTTCCTGATGAGCAACTAATCCAGGAAGTCTAACACTATGTATACGAAAACCTGAAAATGCTCCACCACGTGCCCCAATAAGTGTTTCCTTTTCATTTGGATGACCTTGTTTTAACTCTTTACGTACTTGTTGAATCAATTCTGCCGTTTTTAAGGCGGTTCCAGATGGAGCATCTAGCTTTTGATCATGATGATACTCAATGATTTCCACATTTGGCATATATTTTGCTGCCGTTTGCGCAAATTTCATCATTAAGACAGCGCCAATCGCAAAGTTTGGAGCAATAACACCACCAATCTCGTGTTCTTTCGCTAGCTTGTCCAAAATTAGAATATCTTCTAAAGTAAGCCCAGTCGTACCTACAACCGGGCTTACCCCCAATTCGATTGCAGTTCTAACATTATCTTTTACAACATGTGGATTCGTAAAATCAACAATAACATCCGGTTTTTCGGCTATTAATGCCTCTTCCAATCTTTGATAAATAGGATTATCATCCGTTTCTTGCTGTGAGCTGACGATTGGATCAATTCCACCGACATAAAGAAGATCATCATCTTTTTTAAGCATCTTAACGACTTCTCTACCCATTCTCCCGTTTGCTCCTGATACCATTACCTTTAATCGATTCACTCAATCACCTTCTTGATACAAATTAAGATAGTAATCTTTTAATTGTTTTGCTTGTAGATGATAAGGTTGAATAAAAAAGATAGAATTAAACTCTTTTAACGAAAGTTCTAGTGCATTGGTTTCACCATAAAATATACCTAATAGTAAATATGCATCTATATTTAATGGGTCTAATTTTTTGGCTTGAAGGAGCATTCCTTTTGTTTCTTTCGTGAATATGTTACGTCTCATTAAATCGACAGCTACAAGAACCAAATTTTTCGACTGAAGAATCTGTAGATGGTAACGATAGTTTTGGTTCTCTGGTTCAAGCTCACTCGCTTTTTTTGCAGTTTCTATCGCCTTTTTCATGAACCCACTACGGTCATAGGTAATCGATAATCTGTAATAATAGGAAGCATTATTCGGTTCACAACGAATCGCTTGTTTAAATAATTCAATAGCCTTATGAAAATCATTTTGGAAAATGGCATCATAAGCCGCATCAATATAACTTCTACCTGTGGACATAAACAACACACCTTTGATTTTTCGGCCTATGACATAATATATGAACAAAATTTACAATCGGTGTGTCTATTTGTCCAGCCTACCTCCAACTTTGCTACAGTTATCGTACCTAATTTTTATTAAGAAATCAAATATTAATATTGGATATGATTGCTATTTTTTGCAAGGTATTTGTATAATGAATAGGAATATGTGTAAAGGAGTTTATATATGGCTAAACATATCCAGAATATCTTTTTTATTACCCTAGGGGCTCTTATATTTTCCTTTGGTTTAAATTATTTCACAATTGCGAATCACCTTTCTGAAGGAGGCTTTACTGGAATTGCATTGTTATTAAAATATATTTTTGGGTTTTCTCCTAGTGTTGTGATTATGCTACTAAATATTCCTCTATTTATTTTGGGATGGAGAAAACTTGGGCATCAATTTATGTTTTATACGATCGTCGGAACAAGCCTTGTTTCTTTCTTTTTATGGCTTACAGAAGGTTTTCAACAACCGCTAAACGATTTATTATTAGCGTCATTATATGCTGGTGTCTCTATTGGTCTTGGTTTAGGAATCATTTTTCGCTATGGTGGGACGACTGGCGGTGTCGATATAATTGCTAGATTAGCCTTTAAGTATTTTGGAATCAGTATGGGAAGAACGATGTTTCTTTTTGATTTTGTTATTATTTCCCTTTCAGCATTTTATATTGGAATCCAAAAAGCCATGTATACATTAATCGCTGTCTTTGTCGCCGCAAGAGTAATCGATTTTACCCAAGAAGGAGCCTATGCAGCCAAGGCAGCAATAATTATCTCTGACCATTCACTTGAAATCAAGATGAAGATTATGAAGGAAATGGATCGTGGAGCGACGATGTTGAAGGGAAAAGGTGGATATACTGGAAGTGAGAAAGAAGTCTTATATTGTGTAATCAGTAGAAACGAATTACCTCGTCTGAAACAGATCGTCCATTCTATCGATCCTAAGGCATTTGTTGTCGTTAGTGATGTTCATGATGTATTAGGCGAAGGCTTTGAAAAAGCATAAAGATTACGTATAAGAAAGGCATAAATATAAAATGGTTTGTATGTTCTAACGCTACTCCGATCCCTCACGGCTTTCCTTGAATAAACAGTTGGTAGGAAAGCTCGCTCGCGAAAGTCGTAGCTTATAGAACATACAAGCCAAGAGTGATACGAAAGAAATACACGGACAACGGAGTGTGTTGGTACATACAAACCTATTTTTATTTAGAATGTGCTCTTAAGTACTAATGTTAATTTTTGCTCCTTTAAATTTTTTCCAAATGACATAGCTTAATACGATAAAAATAACAAACCCCATACCCAATGTGGTATTCCACAAGGTTTTTTCTTCAACAATTTTTCCGATTACATCCTTTTCTTCCCCATAAAACAGTTCATGTAATGCTTCTTTTAGTTGAGTTAGAATAATCGCTTTATTTTGATCGATCTTTTGACTTGCTAGTGCAGTATGTAAGGAATCTATTTTCTCAACGACATAAGCTGGTTTGGATACTTGAATAGCGGGTTTAATCATTTGGTAGTGTTTTTGATATTTTTGAACGGACATTTCGTATTTTTCCTTTTGATTCGAATTAATCGCTTTTTCAATTTCATTCAAATCCGTTCGTAATGTTAAATAATAACGATGCCATAAAGGCTGCTCCTTATGATTTAATGCATCAATTGCCAGTTGAAGTTGAGTTGTAGAATAAGCGATTTGGTCATCATCTGGCGAAAGTGCAGCAAGATTTCTTTTGACTTGAATGGCTGTAGACGTGATCGCTTCCATTCCTTCAATTGTGGTCATCCCTTTATAGGGGATCGCTGATAATTGCGTAGATAATTGTTCAATACTTTGTTTTGCTAGTTCATAATCCTTTATTTGAACAGATTCAACTAATTTTTGGATTAATTGTTGGATAGAAGCCAAAGATGGATTTTCTAAATAATTCGCTTTTGTATCTGTCAGGAAAAAAAAGAAAAATAGAAAGGTAATAATGATTCCATATCCTATTTTTTTTATCATGAGATTCACCCCTCATTTAAAGATATGGGGGGTTGTACGACATTATGCTTGTTTTCTCCGTAAATAGGATAAAAAATAGAATAAAAGAATGGTTAGAATGGATAATCCTACAGTAAAACGTGCTACGATTGGATCAATATTACTAATACTTTCAGCTAACCAAGGATGAACATCCTGCGAATAATCAATATAATCATTGAATAATGTCCAGACCGCGATCAATAAAACAGAAATTATACCATATGAGTATTTCTTAAAAAAAAGGATTGCTTCTAAAGCCATACCTAAATGGGAACCCATTAACATCACATCAGACCAGGTGATTGACTGAATAGTCAAGATCTTAATCAAGGAGGAATCTCTTGCTAAAGCCCCCCATAGAATCATGACTACTGCCCAGATTCCATATTTAAATGAGGTGATGGAAGCCATTGCTTCAATGAGTGGCGATTTTTTACGAAAATAATAGAAAATCAGGAATAGTGTAAAAAAAGTACTAGAAGTTGGGCTATCTGGAACAAAGATTAACCATTTCTTCGGTG
The DNA here is from genome assembly GCF_004342885.1 of Tepidibacillus fermentans. NCBI lineage: Bacteria > Bacillati > Bacillota > Bacilli > Caryophanales > Bacillaceae > Tepidibacillus > Tepidibacillus fermentans. Next base: position 177,746 of record NZ_SMAB01000002.1, on the reverse strand, counting down.
TCTCCAATAGTTGATATTTATACCAATAAAATCCGTAAATCGATCCAAGAAAATTAATCACGATTAATGTCAAGATAAACCAAGACTGTTCTAGATATTGGTCAATTTTTTGCCATAGATAAGCCATAAGTTGCTCCTCTTTTCAAATGAATCTCATTAACCATTGTAGCAAATCAATCATAATATTGCCAAAAACAAAAATAGGTTTATATCACTGGTGCTATGTCGCTGCTTATGCAATATACAAAGTCACTATCCTTCTTATACTAAAAAAGAGCAAAGTGTAACCATTGGTTGCAACTTTGCTCTTTTTTTTATATGTAATTTTTTATATGTAAACTCACGAAAAAGCCTGAGATTCACCCAGGCTCTTCCGGATTCTTCATTGTTCCACATCTTTTAATAATTGGTTAAGCTGTTCCGTGAGTTTAATGAACTCAACTTTATCCCCTTTTTTTAGTGCTTCATCAATCGCTATATATAATTTTTCTTTTGTGAATTGAAATGTAGCTTGATCCAATACCATCTCCGCAAACAACTCCAACAATGAGTCTTTAACCATGTTCTGTCTTTCCATTGGATTTCCCTCCAATACCGCGGCGTATTCCGGGGAATGATCCCGGTCTTTAAAATACAGACCTATAAAGATGTCTTCATCTGGATTGGAACGAATGTCTAAGAAAGCAGTTTCTACATCAGGTGTAACACGGTTGTTTTTATAAAATTTGAATGGAGTCATGGTTACATCTTCCGTAGAGATGAGGATGGATTTAGGCAAATCATGGATATCATCAACAAAATGAACTTTTTCTAATAATTTTTCATTGGAAGCAATAAAAGTTAATAACCAAGCTGCTTCCCTTTTTGCCAATGTATACGAATTCAGAAACCACTTAATGAAATCCTTTTTCTCTGCAACCGTGATCATTTTTGAAGATGCCACCCTCCTATCTTATACATATGACGATAGTTTTATTTTAAATACTAAAAGTATGAAGATTCTATCCCATTTTTAGATAATGGGCTGAAATAAATGTATTACTCTTATTTTCGCTCTGATAATTGCAAAATCCTCTATTTCATTTTAATTTCTTTTGCTTGAAACATTTCAAAACCATGTACGAAACGATGGCCATCTTTGGTCAAACGAATATATTTTTTCCCTTGATCTTGTCCGATTTGGATAATCCCAAGGTGATGTAACATTTTAATAATTCTTTCGTTAAAAATGACCTCTCTTGTTTCATAGTAACGATCTTTTAACCAAAACAAAATAGTGCTTTGGAGATCCTCTAGTAAAAGCCAATCATCAACAGTTAAAAGATCAATCAGTCGAACGATAAAAGGCAAATCCGGAATAGGGGATTTATATAAACGAATCCAAAATTTGTAGATATCCATTGTAATATGATCTAGATTACCATTATCTAATCGATTACGTCCTAAATCGGTTAGATACAAAAATCCTTTTTCATCTTCTTCAATAAATTTTTTATAATAAGCATAATCGTAAATGAGAGAGAAGCGATCTGGATAATCACGGTATCTCCTACCATACCCGAATCTCCAACCTATTTTTTTAATCGGTTCTTCTGGTACTAAAAATTGATTGAACAACAACTGTTGTTGTCTTCTATATATATTACCATCTCCAGTGAGTACTACTTCTTCATTGGCAACAAACTTTAAAAACGTTTGACAATCTGCTGCAATCATTTTTTTTTCATCACGATAAAAAGGAAGTTCTTTTAAGGTATGCATTTTTAAAAGAAATTGATCGCGAATCAATTCTAATATTTGTGATTTTAGATCTTCCGGGATCAAATATACGAGAGTATTTTTCTTGCCAACTCCTTGAAAGATCCAACCTTTTTTTAAGGATAATAGAATTAAGTCACGAGGCTTTTGAGATGATTGGTGAAGTTGAATTGCTTTTTTCCCCTTAGCAAGTAAATCTTCGATCATAAATTGATTTCTTTGGTCAAGATATAATAGCAAAATAAAAGTTTGCTCTGTATGATCGACTTGTTTGATCGTGTTGATCATCGTTTGTCTCTGCAAGATTTTATAAATAAGTGATTGAATCATATCCTGTTTTGAGTGACGATCGCATTGACATTGATAGTGGTCGGCAATTTTTTTGATATGATTGATATCCGCATATAATAACATCTCAGCTAAATTCAACTCCATCACCCCAATTCCAATTTCTAATATTATCCCTACTTTCACCCCAAAATATTCCATCAAATAGAATAAAATATTAAAAATAGGTTTGTATATTCCTACGTCGCTCCGTTGTCCGTGTATTTCTTTTGATTGGCTTGTATATTCTATTTTCTGCGACTTTAGCGAGCAAGCTTTCAAACTTACCGTTTATTCAAGGAAAGCCGTAAGGTTAGGAGTGGCGTTAGAACATACAAGCCACATCAGATTTTATATATTCCAACTCGCTCAAGATATCTACTTCTCTCTAAATCTTATGCTTTCTCAAATACGTTAAAAAAACCAGGAGATTAACCCTCCTGGAACTTAAGTAAATCTAGTATTTGTTCTTTAATTAAGATCAATTTCTCTTGGGAATCGTCAATTGTTAAAGATTGTTCGATCATGGATAACGCTTTGTGATAATCTTTTATCTCTGCATAACAAGCAGCTAATTGATTCATAATTTTAGGGTCTTTTGTCATCGTTAATTGTTTTTCATAACATTCAATGGCTTTTTTCACATCGCCCGCCTTTAAATAGAGATCGCCTAAATTTTCACATACTTTTTCTTCATAAGGAGAATCATGATGGATCAATTCATATTGCTGAATCGCTTCTTGGACATCCCCATATGCCTTTAATATTTTTGCATACATCACATGTAACGTGATGTCATCTGGGTCAATTTCAAGAGCTTTATTTAATACTTCCTTTGCCCTTTGCCACTCTTCTTGATATAAGTAGATTTCGCCTAATCGTTTTAAAGCCGGTAAAAAATACTCATCAATGGTTAAGATTTTCTCTAGTACATTTTGGGCTTCTGAATGGTTATGATTTCTTTCATACGCATCAACAAGTGAAATCAAAATATCAAGATTCTCTGGTTGAAGCTTTGCTACCTTCTTTAAATAATGAATACCTTTTTCAGGATACCCCATTTGAACCAAAAGTAAGCCCTTCAAATATAACGCTTCTTCTTGATCAGGATGCTGTGTTAATACCTCATCGTATTCTTTTAAGGCCTCTTCAAATTGCCCAACACTGTAGTATGCTTCACCTAATGCTAAATGGTAGAGTGGTTCATCTGGTTCTATCAAAACAGCTTCTAGAAAACTCTTTAAGGCTTCCTTAGTATTCCCTAGTTCAAAAGCATATAAGCCTTTCTGGTAATGATAAAACGGAACCTCTGAATTCAGTTTGATCGCTTTATCAATATATCGATAGGCTACCTCTGGTAAGCCATCATCAAAATAAATTTGTGAGAGAAAGACCAAATCATAATCATCGTAATCTTCTTGTTCAATCAAATCGTGCATAACGCTAAGCGCTTGGTCATAATTCCCTTCTTTATATTCTAATTCAGCCACCAATCGCTGAATATCTAAGGTATTGATCCCTGAATTCTTTAATTGAGAAAGAACTTTTCTTACCTGATCAATAAATCCTAATGACAAATAAACCCTTGCAATTTCGAGCTTTTCTTCATTTTGAAGAGAGTCGATGCTTATTTCATTTAATTGTTCTAAGACTTCTTCATAATTGCCTGATTCAAGCAAAGTAACGATTGAATGAATACGGTTTGTATGAAAATCTTTCATTTTTGTGCACCTCACCTATACGTGTGCCACTAACACTTTTTTTTTAGTTTAACATAAAAAAACAAAAAAACCACATCTATTCAATGATGTGGTCCCGGTATTACCGATCAGTGCAATAGGATAGGAGCGAAGAGAAACCAACTAACTATGCTAAATTTAGTATATATTGTCCACCTAAAAAAGTCAATAAATTTTCAGAATATTTAAACTTCTATTTGATCAATCGATTTAAATCTACAAAGAATTGTGGGTAGGAGACATGAATCGCCTCCGACTGGTGGATAATAATTGGTGTTTCAGCGATTAGACCAGCAATTGCCATCGCCATTCCAATCCGATGATCTCCCTCTGTAGAAATCTGTCCACCATAGATCTTTTGCTTTCCTTTGATGACAAAACCATCCACAAGTTCTTCGATTTCAACCCCAACATTACGAAGGGCTACGGAGATCGTTTTAATGCGATCCGTCTCTTTCACTCTTAACTCTTTTGCATCCGTCACCTTTGTTAATCCTTCAGCTTGCGTTGCTAGGACAGCCAAAAGAGGTAACTCATCAATCAGTCGAGGAATCATTTCTCCTGATATTTCTATTCCCGTCAATGAACTAGTTTCAATAATAAGATTAGCAACAGGTTCTTGTCCAAAAGAACGTATATCTGTTATTTCTACTTTTCCGTTCATTTTCTTTACTACTTCAAGAAAACCAATTCGCGTTTCATTCATTCCCACATTTTTAATTTCAATTCGACTATTCGGAACGATAAGTGCTGCAGCAATAAAATACGCTGCGGAAGAAAAATCTCCGGGAATTTGAACCAACTGTGCTTCTAAATCTGGTTTTGGAAAAATGGTTACTCGATCATCCTGAACTTCTAACTTTGCACCAAACTGAGCTAATAATCGTTCACTATGGTCTCTTGACCGATAAGGTTCGATAACTGTCGTCTTCCCATCGGCATACAATCCTGCTAGTAAAATTGCAGATTTTACCTGAGCACTCGCAACTGGTGACTCATAGGTAATCCCCTGTAAATGTCCACCTCGAATTGTTAAAGGTGCAAATCGACCATTCTCTTTTCCATCAATCTTTGCACCCATCATTGAAAGTGGTTCGATCACTCTTTTCATAGGTCGACGAATAATCGAACTGTCTCCTGTTAATACACTATAAAATGGTTGACCAGATAAAATTCCCGCAGTCAAACGAATTGTCGTTCCCGAATTCCCAACATATAATACATCTTGTGGCTCTTTTAAAGAATAAAGTCCTTTTCCGTTTACTTTATAAGACGTTTCTCCTGTCCGTTCAATATTAACACCTAGCTGCTGGAAAACTTTAATCGTATGTAGGCAATCTTCACCATTTAGAAATCCGTTGATTTCAGTTATGCCTTTTGCAATTGACCCAAACATAACTGCTCGGTGTGAAATCGATTTATCACCTGGAACTTGAATGGAACCTGACAACGATGAAATAGAATGAACCGTATACATCATTTTCCCCCTTTCTAAATACCCTTATATTTAAGCTTTCATTTCTTCAATTATTTTTCTTAATAGGTCGATTTCGATACCCTCAACAATCATCACTTTGCCAATTTCAATGGGTAGTACCATTCGGATTTGACTTTGCTTAAATTTTTTATCTCTCATAAGAATCTGCAGGATTTCTTCCGTATTGTAAGCCTTTGGAATGGATGTTGGGAGCTGAAATCGTTCGATTAACTTCAGATAATAATCTTCAATCTTTCTTGAAATATATCCGATTCTTTCAGAAAGTCTCGTGGCAAACACCATGCCAATCGCAACTGCCTCTCCATGGGAATAATCATAATGAGAAACGGTCTCGATCGCATGAGCAAGCGTGTGACCAAAATTCAAATAGGCACGAATTCCTTGTTCTTTCTCATCTTCCTTTACGATAGTTGCTTTAATTCGAGAACCTTGATAAAGTGCTTCATTTAGAGCTTCAAAATCTAGATTTAATAAAGACTCCGCATGTTGATTTAACCAATGAGTAAAGCTCGAATCAGCAATTAACCCATGTTTTACTACCTCAGCCAAACCAGAACGAATCTCTTTAGCAGGTAAAGTCTTTAAAAATTGAGTGTCATAAAGTATAAATGATGGCTGATGAAAAGCACCGATTAAGTTTTTGCCTAAAGGATGATTAATCCCCACTTTTCCACCAATACTACTATCATGGGCTAAGATGGTTGTAGGGCATTGAATAAAACGAATTCCCCGCATATAAATGGAAGCGACAAAACCGCTTAAATCCCCAATAACCCCTCCGCCTAAAGCTAGAATATACGAAGTCCGATCAAATCCATGTTGAATCATATAGGTGATAATTGAGTCTACTTGTTCTAATGACTTTGCTGATTCTCCAGCTTGAACAATGTACTCAAATAGTTGAAACTCAGAAAGTACTTTTTTTACTGGTTCAAGATAGTATGGAGCTACATGATGATCGGTAATGAGCAAAATCTTAGTTTTCGCTGTGATTCCTAATGATTGTAATTCACTTGCAAATTGATTCGATACTCCCGTTCCAATGAGAAGGTCATAATCATGATCTCTCGTTTCTATTTTTAGACGTTTACTAGTCATATTAATAATTCTCCACTAAATGCAGATAATTTTTTACTTGTTGTTCAATCTCAACATAAGAATCACCCGAAAACTTTTCAAAAAAAGCGTTGGCAATCTCCCATGCCACCACATGCTCTGCAACAATACTTGCAGCAGGAACAGCACAAGCATCTGAACGTTCAATACTTGCCTCAAATGATTGTTTCGAATCGATATCCACACTTCTTAAAGGTTTATATAGAGTAGGGATTGGTTTCATCGCCCCTCTAACGATCAGAGGTTCTCCGTTTGTCATCCCACCTTCAATACCTCCTGCGCGATTCGTAGCTCGATGATATCCCTTCTCTTGATCCCAAAGAATCTCATCGTGAACTTCGGATCCGTAATGATCAGCTACCTCAAAGCCCATTCCTATTTCTACCCCTTTAAAAGCCTGAATGCTTAGAATCGCTTGTCCAAGTCTACCATCTAATTTGCGATCCCATTGTACATGACTCCCTAATCCTATAGGCAAACCAAAAACAATCACTTCGACAATACCACCTACTGTATCTCCTTGAGCCTTGGCTTGATCAATCTTTTGTTTCATTTGCTCTGTCTTCTGTATATCGGCACAACGTACCTCTGAGGCCTCTACTTGTTGGATCCATGTTTCCAAACTTTTTGGGTTACTCTGTGTAAAGGATGCAGATTCAATTCCACCGATATTAATGACATGGCTATATGTTTGAATTCCAAAAGGACTTAAGAGTTGCTTAGCTAATGCACCTATTGCTACACGTATTGCCGTTTCTCTAGCACTTGAACGCTCTAAAATATCTCTTAAATCTCTTACTTGATACTTCAGACCACCATTTAAATCAGCATGTCCTGGCCGAGGCCGTGAAACCCTTCTAGAATTGTCTACATTTTGGCCATCTACGCTCATGATTTTTTGCCAGTGAACGTAATCTTTATTTTTAATCACCAATGTAATCGGTGCACCCGTTGTTTTGCCAAAACGTACGCCACTTAGAATTTCAACCTGATCTTTTTCAATTTGCATACGTTTGCCTCTTCCATAACCACCTTGTCTTTTTGCTAAACTCTCATTGATCTTCGAAATGGATATTGGAAACTCACTGGGGATGCCCTCAATAACCGCTGTCAATTGAGGCCCATGTGATTCCCCTGCGGTTAAAAATCTCATTCCCTTCTCTCCTCTCTCTCTATTTTTAAGCTTTATTATATTATAAAACCTTAAGAAACGACACAAAATTTCCATTTGCTTTTCAATTGCGTCTATTTTTCTATGAGAATTCTAGAAGTCTAGTTTGCCAAAACAAACCAGACTTCTTTATAAAAGCTTTAATTGGAATAAGATTTATGGTTTTGCTGAACACATCTGCTTGGCACGTCATCCTTTAATAATATCGTTGGATCAATACCTAATAACTTGGTACATTCATCTTTTGATAAGAGGCCACGGGCATAGGCTTCAATAATAGTTCCTTTATCCATACTACACCCCCAATAATAAATCTATTATTTTTAGTATAGGAAAAAATACCTATTCATATACCTATTCTTTATTCACCGTTTCATTCGATTCATGAGACGAACAATTATTACATTTTACGATAAAAAAATGTTTCAACTGGTTCTATTTGATACTGAGTTGGATTAAAGATTTGTTCCGTACTACCAACAAATAAAATCCCACCTGGTCGCAGTGCCTGACTAAACTTTTGATAAAGGTGATTTTTAGCTTCTTCAGTAAAATAAATCATGACATTTCTGCAAATAATCAAATCGTATTGTTTATCAAATGGATCAGCTAAAAGATTATGTTTCTTAAACTTTACTTTGTTTTTAATTTTATCAGAGATATGAAAAAGTCCATTTTTTACCGTAAAATACGAATGAATATATTCTTTAGGAACTTCTTGAATGGATCTTTCATGGTAGATTCCTTCTTTCGCTTTTTTTAATGCTCCCTCGTCAATATCAGAAGCTAACAAATCAAGGTGAGTCATCGGATATTTTTGTTGAATGATCATAGCTAATGTATAAGGCTCTTCTCCGGTAGAACATGCCGCACTCCAAGCTTTCAATTTCTTTGTTTGCAGCAATTGGGGAAGGATTTTATCTTCGAGGACTTTCCATCGGGGTCGATTTCGAAAAAATTCGGAAACGTTAATCGTAATTCGATCTAATAATTCGAGATATAGTGTTCCATCTTTTTCAATTGCTTTAAAATATTCAAGGAAATTGGGAAATCCTCTCTTGATTCTTAAAGAATTAAGCCTTCTTTTCATCTGTTGTTCTTTATATAGATTCAAGTCGATCCCTGTTTTCTTGCGGATATTACTAACGAATAATTGATAATCTTGATCTAAAGTTGTCATTACCTTTACCCCTTTACTTAGAACTTGAAAGTCACACACTTAAACATTTTTCTCTATCGAAAAAGAAATACCTCTTTTACGAGCAAAAAAAATAGGCTAAAAAATAGCCTACTTGAACAACTCTCGTATTTATACTAGATCCAACGGTTAATGACTTTGTCATATGTAAGTAATTCCTCTTCTGTAAAGAAAAGCTTAATCTCTCTAGCTGCGCTTTCTGGAGAATCTGAACCATGAATAATATTCATCCCTACCGATAAACCATAATCTCCACGTACCGTACCAGTTTGGGCCTCCGCTGGGTTCGTTTTTCCCATCATATTTCGGGCTACAGAGATCACGTTCTTCCCTTCCCAAACCATTGCAAATACTGGTCCTGATGTGATAAAGTCCACTAACTCTTGGAAGAATGGTTTACCAATATGTTCTTGATAATGTTTTTCTGCTAGGGTAGAGTCTATTTGCATAAGCTTTGCACCTACGAGGGTAAATCCTTTTTTCTCAAAACGAGAAACGATTTCTCCAATTAAAGAACGTTGCACTCCATCAGGTTTAACCATTAAAAATGTTCTTTCCATTTTTATTCCCCTCCTATCCTAAAACTAGTAAGCTGCCAACGAAGATTTTAACAAATTTTTTTTATTGTATCAACTATCTGAAAAATAATAACCTAAATTTAGGTTTATATCTTCCAACGCACTGTTGTCAGCTTAGGGAGGATACAAACCTTTCAATTTCGAAACAATTTTACTTTTTAGTATGTTCGATCAACAATGAAATCGCTAATTTCTAATAACATTTTCCGTTCACGAATGTTTGGAAGTTCTAGCAAGGCTTTCTTTGACTTTTCTATATACCGCTCTGCTAATTTTTGCGCATATTTAATTCCTTCCGATTTACGAATCAGATCAATGACCTCATCCATTCGCTTTTCTAATTCACCATTATGCACAATTTTTTGTAATCGTTCCCGATCCTTTGAATAATGTAACGCATATAAAGCAGGTAACGTGATATTACCTTGACGCAAATCACTTCCAGCAGGTTTTCCAAGTTGTTCTGTGGTGCCAGTAAAGTCCAGAATATCATCAACGATTTGAAAAGCCATTCCAACATTATAACCATATTGATAAAGCCTTCTTACAATTTTCTCTTCTGCATTACTAGCTAATGCACCGAGCTTACAAGAAATTGCGATAAGTAAGGCAGTTTTTCGTTTTATTCTTCGTAAATACTGTTTAAACGACTGATTCCAGTTATTAAAATCACGGATCTGTTCTATTTCTCCAACACTCATTTGCACAAGCGCCTTTGAAAATGTTTGATGAATCTCAGGATCCTCAAATTGAGTAATTAGCATTAAAGCCTGAGCAAAAATATAATCACCGGTATACATTGCCACTTTATTATCCCATTGGGCTTTTACTGTTGGCTTACCACGTCTTTTATCTGCATCATCGATCACATCATCATGAACAAGTGAAGCCATATGAATTAATTCTAAAGCTGCGGCGACCTTTTTTAATTTTTCAAATTGATAATTCCCAAAATGGCCAGACAATAATACAAATATCGGACGGATCCGTTTTCCACCAGCTTTTAATAGATGGCTTGACGATTCATTCAGTATGATTTGATCGGTTGATACTGCTTGAGAGAGTTCTTTTTCAATCTCTTTAATATCACCCTTCATTTTAGCGTAAATATCTAAAAGCTTCATTCAATTCACCTTATTTATATTTTTTTACAACAATACTGCAATCAATAGGTATGAATCTCTGTTAATTTTTCCATATTTAGTATTTCAATCTTTGGCGCCTTCTTTAACACACCAATCTGCTGAGCCATCTGATAATAATGATTCAATCCATGGATCTGAGGATCACTAAAATCATAAGATAGGCCGTGAAAATAGTCTTCCCAGAATTGTTTTGTACCACCAAATCGTGACATCGATTCTTGAACAATCAAATTTCTTTTTTGGTATCCCTTCTTCTTACTATTTAGAAAAGCATGATATACTCTATATAATAAATCTGGATATTGTTCAACCACGTTTTTACGAACTGCCCATACCGCGAAAGTCATCCAAAGACCCGTTCTTTTTTTCCATTCTTCCCCAAGATCAATGACCTGGTATTTTTGTGTTCGTCCATTCTCCCAACCCTGTGTAAGAGCTTCGTCTCCAATGAGTAAAGCCGCATCTGCTACTTTCATCATTTGCTCCAAATCAGGCTCCATTGTTATATATTCAGGTTTTCCATCTAAAAACCCTTCTAAAATTATCTTTACTAAATGAACGGACGTTGCCGATGTATTTGTTAAAGCTATCTTTTTATTTTTAATATCTTCAAGATCACTTTTCAAGAATAAAGAGATAGAGCCTACCCTTCCATAGGCACTAACCGATAAATTCGGTAATAAAACATAGTTTTCTGCTTGTTCAGCATAAGCAAAAGCAGAAATCGCCCCCATATCTATTGTACCATCTTTCATTCTTTGGTTCAGTTGACTAGGAACTTGAGGAATGAGCTCAATTTCATTTTGAAATTGTGAGTGATCAAAAAAATGATAAATAGGCCAGATATTGGTGTAAGTAATTCTACCAATTCTAAGTTTCGACAATATTCTCCCCCCATCGTTTAAATAATGAATGCTCTACTTCTAGGGAATCTAATACTTTCCCAATCAAATGATTCACCAATTCCTCCATCGTCTTTGGCTTGTGATAAAATCCGGGCATCGCAGGTAAGATTTTTGCTCCTGCTTGTGCTAATTTTAACATATTTTTAAGATGAATTTGATTTAATGGTGTCTCTCTAGGAACGATAATTAACTTTTTTCCTTCTTTTAAAACCACATCGGCAGCACGTTCTAGTAAGTTTCCTGATGCTCCATGAGCAATTCCAGATAAAGTTCCCATGGAGCAAGGAATGACAACCATTCCATCTGTTTGATATGAACCGCTAGCAATCGGGGCAGAAAAATCCTGTAATGTATGATAATGTAGCTCACCACCAAACTTTTGCCATTGTTCCAAGATTATACTTTGACGGTTCCCTGCATTCCAATCTAATTCTTGTTCAAATACTTGCCAACCTGCTTCTGTTACAACAAGATGAACTTTATGACCTAACTTCAATAACTCTTGAACTAATCTTACACCATAAATGACCCCACTAGCTCCAGTGATTCCGACTGTAAAGATTTTTGATCGTTCCATGATTACATCACCAAGTCTGTGAAAGTAAAGATAAAAATCACTACACTTAAGACACCATTCATTGTGAAAAATGCTGTATCTAGTCTAGACATATCCTTTGGTGAAATAATGGAGTGTTCATAGTGTAAAATAAAATTGGCAATCACCACACCTGCTAAATACCACCAACCAAGGTGAGTGATAAAAAATAGATAAAGTAAGCCAAGAATTGTAATTCCATGGATCACTCTAGCTAAAATTAATGAAGTTTTTAGACCAAATCGTGAAGGGATCGAAAATAGACCATGTTTTTGGTCAAATTCCATATCTTGTGTGGCATAAATAATATCAAATCCCGCTGTCCAAAGAGCGACAGAAATAAATAGTATAATAGCTGGATAAGTAATCGCGTTCGTAACAGCCACCCACGCACCTAATGGGGCCAATCCAATCGCTATCCCTAAAACAAAATGGCAAGTCCATGTAAAGCGTTTTGTATAAGAATACAAAACTAATACAAATACGGCAACAGGTAATAATTTAAAAGCAAGGTCACTTAAATTCCATGCTGCAATAAATAGTAAGAGAAAGGAACCGATGATAAATACGAACACTTCAGAAATCCCAACCTTTCCCGCAGGGATTGCACGATTTGCTGTTCTTGGGTTTAATTTATCTATCGTCCGATCAATGAGTCGATTTAAAGCCATAGCAGCGCTTCTTGCGCCAACCATGGCTAAGGTAATCCAGAAAAACTGCCCCCATGTAGGAAAATGGCCAAATTGTTCCATGCTCCCTAATATCATTCCTACATAAGCAAATGGTAATGCAAAGATTGTATGTTCAAACTTAATCATTTCTAAGATCGTTTTTAATTTATTCAATCCCATAGTCTTTCCACTTCCTATCAACTAAAGCTTTTATTTCTGTGGACATCTCTACATCATCAGGCCATTCTCTAGTATGACCTTCTGAAGGCCATTTTTTGGTTGCATCAATTCCCATTTTTGAACCAATAAATGGCATTGGGGAGGAATGATCTAGATCATCTAAAGGACCATCGATAATTGTGATATCACGACGTGGATCAATATTGTTAAACACCCTCCAGGCAACTTCAGAGACATTCTGAACATCTACCTCTTCATCAACGACAATGATTAATTTGGACAACATCATTAAGCCTAACCCCCATAGGGCATTCATTACTTTTTTTGCTTGAAAAGGATATCTCTTTTTAATCGAAACAATCACACAGTTATGGAAAACACCTTCTGGTGGCATGTTCATATCTTTAATTTCAGGGACCATTACCTTTAAGAGCTGTAAAAAGATTCGTTCTGTAGCCTTACCAAGATAGACATCTTCTTGTGGTGGTTTCCCTACTAAAGTACTTATGTATATTGGGTTCTTCCGATGTGTAATTGCCGTCAAATGAAATACAGGATATAGATCCGCTAAAGAATAGTAACCCGTATGGTCTCCAAAAGGCCCCTCCATCCGCAACTCATCTACATCAACATAACCCTCTAAAACAATTTCCGCATGAGCAGGAACCTCTAAATCAACAGTCTTGCATTTTACTAACTCAACTGGAGACTTTCTTAAAAAACCAGCAAATAGCATTTCATCAATTTCTGGTGGTAATGGTGCTGTTGCAGAATAGATTACTGCTGGATCAGCACCAATAGCAACTGCGACTTCCATGCGTCTAGGTTTATCTTTGTCTTTTTTTAATTTATGTTGATGTAGTGCACCATCTTTGTGTTTATGCCAATGCATCCCTGTTGTTTGATGATCGAAAACCTGCATTCGATACATTCCGCAGTTGCGTGTACCTGTTTCTGGATCTTTTGTAAAGACAAGTGGCATGGTAATGAATTTACCTCCATCTTGGGGCCAAGTTTTTAAAATCGGGAACTTATCTAATGAAGGTTGATCAGTAATAACTACTTCTTGAACAGGTCCACTTTTTACGATTTTGGGAATAAAGGAATTAATCTCAGCAAGTTTAGGCAAAGTTTTGATTTTTGCCATTAAACCAGTAGGTGATGGATTATCTAAGAATTCCATAATTCTTTTGCCGATATCATCTAAATCATCTACTTCTAATGCTAATTTAATTCGATCGTAAGAACCCATTGCATTCGTCAATACGGGTATATCATAGCCTTTTACATTCTCAAATAGAAGTGCAGGACCACCTCCAGGCATTTTCGATACCCGATCCGTAATTTCTGCAATCTCAAGTTCGGGATCGACTTCTGTTCTTATTCGTTTTAGTAAACCATTCCTCTCGAGATCTTGTATATACTCTCTTAGATCACGATATGCCATTCTTTATTTCCCCTTTTTATATCTTTTTATATCCTATGTGTAATGCGGCAATTCCACCTGTTAATGAATAAACTTCTACTCTTTCTAGGCCTACCTTTTCAAAGATTTTGGCAAGTTCTTTTTGATCTGGAAAGTTTGTTAAAGACTCGGGAAGCCATGCATATTGTTCATAACGATTGACAAACAATTTCCCGAGCCAAGGAAGCAATTTGTAAAAATAAAAATAATAGATTTTTCGAAATGGAGGCCAATTTGGTTTAGATAGTTCTAAAGAAACCACCTTTCCTCCTGGTTTAACCACTCTCATCATTTCAGCTAAAACGGTTTCAATATCTGGTACATTCCTTAAAGCAAAACCAATGGTGGCATGGTCAAAACTATTATCTTTGAATGGAAGCTTCATTGCATTTCCCTGAATTAGTTCGATCTGCTTGTCCAATTGAAGTTCATTCACTTTTTTTTGTCCCACTTCTAACATCTTTTCACTAAAGTCTAATCCAATGATTTTTCCAGTTTTCGAAGCCTTTGCTAAGGCAATACTCCAATCGGCTGTTCCACAGGCAACATCTAATGCTGTGTCTCCTATTTCGACATTCATTTTCTTCATAGTGAATTTCCGCCAAGCTTTATGCCGTCGAAAACTGAGTAAAGTATTCATCATATCGTATTTATCAGCGATGTTATCAAACACCGAATGAACAAATTCTTCTTTCTTCTTGCCTCTAACATAGGTAACTTTCTCCAACTATTTCCTCCCCCTCTAGAGATCCCATTTCTTAGAAATCTTTCACGACATTTTCTGTTAGTTGAAAGGAATCTTGAATTTGATCAAAAATACTACGAATCTCCTTTTTAAGGATGATATCATCAATTTGATTAATCCGTTGCTTCAGATCCTCTTGAATCCTTCGAATCAATTCAGTAAATTTATTAGAAATATCATATTTATGATAAAGTTTTTTCACTTTTATCCTCCATTCAGGTTTGTTATCGACAATCTCTCTTTTTTCTACCGTGTTTGCAAAATAGTTCACAAATAAATATGAAACATGATGGCGAGAAATTTGATGTTGTTTCCGTTCTTCTACGAGAGTGGAAAGTAAAATCATATCCTCAATTAGTTTTTTCCAGAATAGTTTTTCTTCCTCTATTTTAAGCTGGTCCAAAAATTGAAGATATAAAGCACTCTCTTTTTCTTTCACAATCTCGATCAATTGTTCAATCGATTCAAAACCATCGCCATTGTTTTCAGTATATAGCTTCATCTTTGCGATATTAATATCTCGTATTCCTGAGGCTATTCTTTTCACCCCATCTACTAAATTCGCCTTAGATAGTAAAGAATAATATTGGCTACTATAATAATCCCCAGCTAGAATCGACAATTGCCGAGAACGAATTTCTTTTTCACTGTATTGTCTTTGATTCACAATCTCTTCATGCACATCTAATCCCATCTGAACAAGACCTGTTGTAACACAATAGAGTTTCCTTAATGAACGAGGAAAAGAGGCATGATACAAGAGCAGATTGAGTAATTGCAAACGAACCAATGGAAACTGTGGAATTGTTACATACTTTTTGATAAATATATGTTCAACCTTGTTCTTAAGTTCAGACAAGATTTCATCTAGCTCTAGATGAAAAGAACGATGTGTAATCATCATGATTAATGTCCTCCAAAAATAATAATCATTGGGTAGAATATTTCTTACGCAGACAAGTATAACATAATTATCATCTAGGTAACAGGATTTATCAATACCACTTTTTGTTCTTTAGTTCTGTTTGATGACATTCCCATAATTTGTATTAAAATACTTATCTAAAAATTCTTTGTAGGTCATAGACGGTTCTAATTCCATCGTTGGATTTTTTAGTATATCTTTCTTATCAGCAGATACAGACATAAAAACCGTATCCATATTATTCAGAAATACTCGAAGTAAGATTTTTTTTATATTTTTGCTTTGGATAAAGCCTTTTTCCGTAACCATATATAGATCTTTAAACATATCATTTGTCTCAACTTGATGATTTTTGTCAATTAAAAAATCGATCGATAGCGTATCTTCTTTCCAAGTTACCTTTTTAATCATTAAGTGAAATGGTGTTGATGAAACAAAGTCTACAAGATTTTCTTCTGATAAAATAAACTGGTTTTGATGTTTAAATACCAGTAATTCTGGTTGAAATTGCGAAAGTTGTACATTTGGTACAAGCGAAATCATAAACGCTATAACTACTGATAAGATTAATGCAGCCATCATACCCTTTGAGACATGTTGAAAACTATGCATCGAAAACACCTCCACTATATTCTACAAAAAAAAAAGCTGGCTATGCCAGCATGTATACAAAATTTTCTACTCATCGGTGTCGATCTTACCAAAAGGAGTTAGAATTTCTGCCTTTCCCCTCACTTTTACCGCCGAGGTATGTTCGGTGAATTCGGCGATCATCACTTCTCCTTTATCCAATTTTTCGAGATGATGAAATTTAGTATCCTGACCACGAGTTAAACCAATCACATTGACGCCGTTTTCCTTAGCTTTTATCACAAAGAAACCATTTTGATCGTAAGACATTGTTTTCACCCTCTTTGCATTGGTATGTAACTTTTTCAGATTTTCAATTCATATTGTATCCAAAACAGAATCATCCATAAAGAATAAAATCTACTTCATGAATCAGAAAAAACCAAAATTGCACCACAAATTTCATCAGGAAGAATTGTTTCTTGCAATGTTGCCCAATTATCCATGTATAAATAAAAAAACACCTCGTTTCGTTACGAGATGTTACATATACGATAATGGTCGGAACGACAGGATTTGAACCTGCGACCTCACCCACCCCAAGGGTGCGCGCTACCGAGCTGCGCCACGTCCCGAACATATTTCTATTTTAACCAAAAACAAAAATTTTTCAAGGTATTCATAAATTGTTTTACTTTTCTATTTTTTACCCGCGGATTAATTGAAGAATTTCATTACGTAACAGAGCATCTTCTCGATAAATTCCTCTTGCAGCCGTAGTAACTGTTTTAGAACCAGGTTTTTTAACTCCACGCATGGTCATACACATATGTTCAGCTTCAATCATGACAAAAACACCATAAGGTTCTAGCTTTTCCATAATCGCATCAGCCACAGTATCGGTAATTCGTTCTTGCAATTGCGGTCTTCTCGCAACTGCTTCAACAGCTCGTGCCAGTTTACTAAGGCCAGTTACGCGGCCATTTCGAGGAATATAGGCTACATGAGCCACACCAAAAAAAGGTACTAAATGATGTTCACACATTGAGTAGAATGGAATATCTTTCACTAGAACGACTTCTTCATGTTCTTCACTAAATACCACATCAAAATATTCTTTTGGATCTTGCTCTATTCCTGAAAATACCTCTTCATACATTCTCGCTACACGGGCAGGAGTATCAATTAAACCTTCCCTTTCTGGATTTTCTCCTATGGATGTTAAAATTAATTTGACAGCTTCTTTTATCTGTTCATGATTTACACTCATCTATATATTGCCTCCTTCACAAAACTCCAAAACAGAATTAATTTTAACATTTTTATAGTGTTAAATCAAAAAAAGAAGAGTCACAAAGTGTTCTCTCTGTGACTCTTCTAAAAATATGTAAGATCATTACTTTACAACATCTTTTAATGCCTTACCAGGTTTAAAAGCTGGAACTTTGCTTGCAGCAATTTCGATCTCTTCTCCTGTTTGAGGATTACGACCTTTACGAGCAGAGCGCTCACGAACTTCAAAATTACCAAAACCAATAATTTGAACTTTGTCTCCCTCTTTAAGGGCCTCGGAAATGGTTTCAAAGATAGCATCAACAGCTTTTGTAGCATCTTTCTTTGTTAATTCAGCCATTTCAGCAACTTTAGCGATTAATTCTGTCTTATTCAATTTTTTCACCTCCTCCCAAGGAAAAAATCTCGTTATATCATGTGTTAACCGTTTTTTGAAAAATTATACTCGATTAACAGAGATTTTCATTTTTTTTCTTAGACAAGCATATAGTAATATACAAATTCAGCAAATTCAAGGCTTTTTATTGAAAAAGGTTCTTTTTAAAAAAAAAAAAGACACTCTATGAGTGCTTTTTTGTTAAAAAAATTCATATTTTTTATAAAATGATCGCGATGAGTCCACCTGATCCCTCATTAATGATTCTTTCTAGGGTTTCTTTTAATTTATATCTCGCATTTTCAGGCATCATCGATAATTTTGCTTGAATTCCTTCACGAACGATACTAGCTAAAGAACGGCCAAAGATATCTGATTCCCACATTTTTAATGGATCCTCTTCAAAATCTTGCATGAGATATCTTAAAAGCTCTTCACTTTGCTTCTCTGAGCCAATAATTGGGGCGAATTCTGACTCAACGTCGACTTTGACCATATGAATGGATGGTGCGGTTGCTTTCAAACGAACTCCAAATTTAGAACCTTGTCGGATTAATTCTGGCTCGGCCAAAGTCATATCTTCAAGTGATGGATTCGCAATGCCATACCCGGTTTGTTTCACCATGGCAAGTGCCTCTGCAACTTTGTCATATTCTCTCTTTGCATTTGAGAATTCAACCATTAATTGTAACAAATGGTCTTTTCCTTTAATCTCGACCCCAACAATTTCCATCAAGATTTGATCGTAGAGTTCATCTGGTGCAAATAAATCAATCTCGGCAACTCCTTGACCCATATTCATATCAGCTAATGTTGCATCAGAAATGAATTCATACTCTTTGAATTGGTCGACGACCATTCTTACATCACGTAATCGACGAATATCTTTCACCGTGCTTTGAACCGCTTCTTGGAAATTCTTTAATAGCCAGTGATCCTCGTTTAAAACCATCACCCAGCTTGGGAGATTCACATTGACCTCATGAACAGGGAATTCGAATAATACTTCTCTCAACACATTAAGAATATCTGCTTCCTGAATGTTTGCTACGCTCATTGCTAAGACAGGAATATCATACTTTTCACTTAACTCTTCTCTTAATAATCCTACTTGTTCCGATTCGGGATCAACAGAGTTAATAATCATCACAAAGGGTTTTCCTAGTTCTTTTAATTCTGCTACAACTCTTTCTTCTGCTTCAATATAATCCTCTCTTGCGATATCTGTTATTGAGCCATCAGTCGTGACAACTACACCAATGGTGGAGTGCTCTTGGATTACTTTTCTTGTTCCAATTTCCGCTGCTTCTTGAAATGGAATTGGTTCGTCAAACCAAGGAGTATTTACCATCCTTGGTCTACCATTTTCATCCTCATATCCTTTTGCCCCTTGTACTGCATAACCCACACAATCAACCAAACGCACATTAATATTTAACCCTTCATCAACATGAAGTTGAACCGCTTGATTCGGAACGAATTTTGGCTCGGTTGTCATAATGGTTCTACCAGCAGCGCTTTGAGGCAATTCATCCGTTGCTCTTACTTTTTCATTCTCATTTGAGATTTTTGGTAAGACTAACGTTTCCATGAATTTTTTAATAAATGTTGATTTACCAGTTCTTACGGCACCGACTACACCAATATAGATATCTCCGCCAGTTCGTTCAGCTATATCTTTGAAAATATCAAAGTTTTCCACAATATCCCTCCTCTATTTTCACACGGCAAATAAATAAACCAGGTATAGATTGCCATCCCTCCCTATGTAGCCACAGTGACTCGTACACTAAAATTGGACAGTATAAATATATGTGATGACGATTTTGTTTATGACGCGAACGATTAATTTCTTTTTCATTTCGAGATGCTTGGTTTCTGACCACTAAATATCTATGACATATTAAAGAGGAATAGAACATAAATAGAACAAAATCTGCTTCGCAAACATTGTAAGCAAAAAAAAGTGATCCAAATGGTGCTCTTCCATTTGGATCACTCCAATCATTTTAGAAATTTTCTTGATCCTCTTTTTGTTTTGCCAATTGTTTACGTATAACTGCCTTTAAAGGATCCTCTGGAATCTCGACCTTCAAGCTCTTAATGATCTTTGCTTGACAACCTAATCTCATTCCTTGTTGAAGTAATGCGGATCCTAATTTTTGTCTTTCACTATTAGTTGGTGGGGATACAGCTGTTGGATCATCTACTTTCACTTTACAAGTCAGACATGCCCCTCTTCCACCACATTTATGTGCCAGATGAACATTTGCCCGAATTGCTGCCTTTAAAATCGTTATTCCAGGTTTAATTTCGATCTTTTTATAATCATGGAAAAAGATAATTGTTTCAGACAATGATGTCATCCTTTCTAATCAAATCGAAGTAATTGTTCGAATGCAATTTCTTCCATCTCATGAGTTTTGACCCTACCCATTAAGTCTTCCACTGCCTGCTTAGGAGACTTTCCTTCAAATAACACTCGATATAATTCTGAGGTGATGGGCATTCTCACTTGGTAATGCTGAGAGAGAGCAAAGGCTACTCTCGTCGTTTTTACACCCTCTACAACCATTCCCATCTGTTGAAGGATTTGTTCAAGTTTTTCTCCCTTACCTAACTGATATCCCGCTCTCCAGTTCCGACTATGTTTACTCGTACAAGTTACAACGAGGTCCCCCACTCCAGCTAAACCAAGAAATGTTAATGGATTTGCTCCTAATTCTATCCCTAATCTTGTGATTTCGGCAAGGCCTCGAGTAATAAGTGCCGCTTTTGCATTATCCCCAAATCCCAGACCATCTGATAAGCCTGCGCCTAATGCGATAATGTTTTTTAATGAACCCGCTATTTCTACACCAATTAAGTCAGTATTGGTATAGACACGGAAATCCTTGTTTATAAATAGATCTTGCCCTTTTTCGACTAAATTTAGATCTTTACCAGAAACGACAACCGTAGTTGGAGATCGTCTACTTACTTCTTCAGCATGGCTCGGTCCTGATAAAACCATGATCTGATTCTCATGAAGATGGGGCAATTCTTCGTGAATCAATTCACTCATTCTTTTGTAGGTATTTTCCTCTAAACCTTTTGTTGCATGAATGAGTATCATATCCTCAGTAATCATTTCTTTCATGCTTCTAACGGTTTCCCTCATTACATGAGAAGGAACAACAAGAATGACAAAAGGTTTTTTATGTACAACTCTTTGTAAATCGGTATCTGCCTTAATCGATACAGGTAGATATATTCCAGGGAGATATTTTTGATTCTTATGTTGATGATTGATTTCTTCTTTTTGATCTTCTCGCCGTGTATAAAGGTTCACCTGAATCCCATTATTGGCTAGAACCATTGCCAAAGCAGTTCCCCAACTTCCGGCGCCAATCACCGCTACAGAGAGATTTTTTCCCATCTTCATCCCCCTCCAAATTATGATTCCTCTTTCTCACGAACAATTAAGCGAATAGGGGTACCTTCAAATCCAAAAGCTTCCCTTAATTTATTCTCTAAATACCTTTCATAAGAAAAATGCATTAGTTCTTTATCATTCACAAAAACAACAAAAGTAGGTGGTTTTACCGCTACCTGAGTAACATATTTCACCTTTAAACGTTTTCCTTTGTCTGAAGGTGGTGGAGTCATGACGACCGCATCTGCAATGACATCATTTAGAACCGATGTTGCAACTCTCATCGAATGAGCCTCTGCTACTTCATCCACAATCGGTAAAATCTTTTGAACTCTTTGTTTTGTTTTTGCAGAAACAAAAACAATAGGGGCGTAAGCCATAAATTGAAACTCATCACGAATCTTTTTAACAAATTGAGTCATAGTTTTATCATCTTTTTCTACTATATCCCACTTATTAACGACAAAAATACTGGCTTTTCCTGCTTCATGAGCATAACCAGCAATTCGTTTATCTTGTTCAATGACCCCAGCATGTCCATCTAACACCACGAGAACAACATCAGCATCATCAATCGCCTTCAAAGCCCTTAAAACACTATATTTCTCTGTTGTTTCATATACTTTCCCTCTTTTTCTCATTCCAGCTGTATCAACTAATATGTAATCTTGATTCTGTGTTGAAAACGGTGTATCGATGGCATCACGAGTCGTACCTGCTACGTTACTTACAATTACTCGTTCTTCTCCCAAGATCGCATTCACAAGCGAAGATTTACCAACATTAGGACGACCAATCAACGCCACGCGAATTACATCTTCATCTTTGGGTTCTTCTTCCTGAGGAGGAAAATGGGAAACAACTGCATCTAACAAATCACCTAAGCCGATCATATGAACTCCAGACACTGGATAAGGTTCGCCAAATCCTAAAGAATAAAATTCATAAATCTCTTCCTGCATTTTAATATTATCGATTTTATTAACAGCTAACACAATCGGTTTTTTGGCACGATAAAGTAAATTTGCTACTTCTTTATCCGCTTCAGTTACCCCTGTTTTTCCATCAACCACGAAGATAATGACATCCGCTTCGTCTATGGCTAATTCGGCTTGATGTTTTATTTGCATGAGAATCTCATCTTCAGCTTCGATTTCTATACCGCCTGTATCAATAATATGAAATTGATGGTCAAGCCACTCAGCCGTACTATAGATTCGATCACGAGTGACTCCTGGTGTATCCTCAACGATGGCAATTCTTTTTTGAGCTATTCGATTAAAAAGTGTAGACTTTCCTACATTTGGTCGACCTACAAGTGCTACTACTGGTTTTGACATCTCCGATCAGCCTTTCTATCCTATAAAAATTCTTGTGTCTATACTATTATAAACAAAAGCATCAATCTATCAAGTCAATGAATTAGTGTCGCACAATGATCAATGTTCCGTTCTCTAAATCATGAGCCATTCCATCTAAAATTTTTTCTAATAGAAATGCTGTTCTTTGTAATTCTTCTTCACTCTTCGCAATAAAGATCGGTGCACTACCACTCTTTACTTTATCTTCATTAATTGTTACAATAGCAAGAATATAATTTTGAATTGTCGTTCCCATTCTTATCCCTCTTTTTCTTTCGATTCAGACGGTAATCTAATTGCGTTTTCTAGTACAGGTACCAGATTTACAATCCGTATTGCTTCTTCTGGATTCTTATTGTACGGAAGAAAAAAAACACCGAGTCTTCCATCGTTAAGATCCCTCTTAATTAATGGAACAAGTGAAGGTTCTCCTGAATCTCGATAAACACCTAGGATCGTTGATAAATTATGAAGTATCGCTTGTCGTTGTCCTAAATTAGCCAGCGTTACACTACTATTCATATCCTTAGGGGTTATAATTATACCCATGCCATGTTCCTCAATTATTTTTTGTGATGTTTGTAATCCAATGTTCATGATATAAATATTTTCAACAAATAGATGAGGCCCCTCTATTTTTATTTTCGCTGGTCTTACATCCGCTATATCTTTAATATTTAAACCGGACATATATCTTTGATTAATCACAATGGTTAAAATTCCAGCCACGATTCCTAATTTCCAATTGGTTAAACTAGTGACCATTGAAGTAAAAAAAGCTGCAAATATTACTAAATAATTTCTCCCTTCAAAAACCATCGCGATTCCTTCGATATAGGTATAACCTCTTGGAACTAACTCTAATTCATCTAGCCTTGATAATGTTTGTCTTTCCATATTTCGCACATCACGAAACTGTTGGGCAGCTAGTCCTAAAAAAGTAATCGCTGTATAATTCTCTTCTAAAAGAGCTGGCACAGCAACAGCACCTAAGCCTGCTGCAATAAATCCTAGTGATAAATGAATCATTTTACCATGTTTATGTGTAGGGTATTGTCGGTAATCTGTGCGCAACATGAAGATTCTATTTAAAAATCCTACTATGACCCCGAGTGTAACAGCTATCATCTCTTTATTCACCATTGATTTGTCTTTTCCTCCATATGCGAATTTTTCTTTGTTTATTCCATTGTTTGAATAGCTCAATCAACATCCATGCCATCCAGATTTCAAATGATCCAAACACGAGAATATCTCTTACTAATTGATCTCCTAAAACAAACTCTGATTGTCTATTCCCCCAATTGTAGAATAAAAAGAATAGCTCACCCATTACGTATCCACCCAAATACAAACTAAAAGCATCAATCAAATTCTGAGCCATAAATAGTATGATCATCGATAAGAATAAAGAAATTTGAATCGATTCTTCAAAAATGATGAGGATTGGATCTGATCGTAAAAATACTCTTAGACTAAGATAAATTGCACCTAATAGCATTACGGAAAAGAATGAGTAAATCCGATTATTGTCAACATGAACCCATAGGTAGAAATAGACAATTATTGGCAAGAAAAATCCTCCAAGATTCACTTTTAGTCCATAAAATAAAGGAATTTCAATCCAAGACAATAGAAAGAATAGAACAATAATCAATAGCATTTTTTTTGGTTCTACAGGAATTCTTGAACGAAACCAACCCGTACTATATAAAATGATAAAAATGATGAGAAGTAGACTTCCCGTTACCCCATTACAGTCTCAACCACCTTTTCTATTAGGTATTATTTCTTTTTTCCAATAAAAAAAACCCATGATCACATGGGTATAATGAAATGGTATTGTATTATTATTTTAAATCCTTTAATTTATCTCCAATCACATCACCTAAAGTGACGGAAAAACCGGTATCTTTTTTCTCATATTCTGGCGGGATTTCTTCTGCCTTTGTTTCTTTTTCTTCTGCTTCTTTTATACTTAAACTGATTCGTTGATTTTCACGATCAATGTCTAATATTTTCACCTTTACTTGTTGTCCTACTTCTAGTACCTCTCCTGGTGTTCCAATGTGTCGATGAGAAATCTGGGAAATATGTACTAGTCCTTCGACATTAGGCATTACTTCAACAAAAGCCCCAAAGTTAGTTAGCCTTTTCACGGTACCTAAATAGATTTCATCCACTTTCAACGTGCTTATTGCCTTTTTCCATGGATTAGGTTCCGTTTCTTTGATGCTTAAACTGATTCGTTTCGTTTCAGGATCTAAGCGAACAATCTTCACTTTAACCTGTTGCCCTTCTTTCAAGACATCAGAAGGCTTTTCTACACGATCCCATGATATTTCAGAAATGTGAACAAGTCCATCGATTCCACCAATATCGACAAAAACGCCAAAATCAGTAATTCTTCGAACGATTCCATCCTTCACCTCTCCTACTTGAAGTTGGGAGAAAAGAGTGTTCTTTTCTTTTTCTTTTTCCTCTTGTAAAACATCTTTTTGCGAGAGGATAACCCTATTTTTTTGCCGATCAAGTTCAACAATTTTTACACGTAATGTCTTACCTTTATAATCAGAAAAATCATCGATATAATGGTTTTCTATCAATGAAGAAGGAATGAAGCCACGAACACCTACATCGGCAATCAAACCACCTTTTACAATTTCAGCCACTTTCACTTCAAATACCTCATTATTTTCCTTTCTTTTTTCTAAGATGTCCCAAGCCTTTTCCTGATCAATTGCTTTCTTTGAAAGAATTAATTTCTCTTCCTCATCATTCACGCGAAGAACCTTTAGCTCTAACTCATCTCCAATCTGTATGACATCTTGTATATTTTCGACATAAACATTGGTAACCTCACCGATCGGGAGAATTCCGTCATATTTATAACCGATGTCAATGATCGCTTGTTTGTCTTCAATTTTAAGTACTTTCCCCTTTACGAGATCCCCTTTTTGTAATGTTGTTATGTTTGAAATT
Source organism: Tepidibacillus fermentans (assembly GCF_004342885.1). Classification (NCBI taxonomy): domain Bacteria; kingdom Bacillati; phylum Bacillota; class Bacilli; order Caryophanales; family Bacillaceae; genus Tepidibacillus; species Tepidibacillus fermentans. The sequence goes on along the minus strand of NZ_SMAB01000002.1, from coordinate 151,733 downwards.
TCATTATTCATTTCTCCAACCATGTGATTCCCTCCTGAAAAAAGTCATTTTTATTAGTATAATTCATACACTCGCCAAAAGGTGAAGTGCATATACACTATTTTAATTTTTGAAAAAAATAAACCAGAATCATAATAAATACAAGACTTGTTATCATGAGTATGATCAATACACTATAAACGGATATCAACTGAAGATAGTAGAATAGGATAAATATAAATAAGATCGTTAAATTTATTATAAAGCTATTTAAAAAATTCCATACCATTTTTTTGGTTTCAAGTAAAGAACAATTTTTATATATGCATCTTCTGGCAATGAATGAACTTAACCTAAATATAAAAATGATCATTCCAAAATAGATAGCAATTAGAACTATGATCTTCATTGGTTTATCCTTTAATCTCATTAAGTTGTTTTTGTATTTGCATCATTAAAAAATCAACAATTTCCTCCAAGTCTTCTGTCCTTACTTTTTCCTGCTTATACGAATCTAAAGATATTGGACTTCCAATATTTACATTTATCGGCTGAAACCACTTATAACGAGATTGAATCCCAACCGGTATAACCTTCGCATCTGATTTGATTGCAAATAAGGCAGCTCCAGGCATTCCTTTTCCTAATTTTCCTGTCTTGCTTCGAGTTCCTTCTGGAAAAATACCCAATACTCGATTTTCATTTAGGACTTGAAAAGCTTGTTTTATCGCTTTTCGATCATTACCTCCTCTTTTCACAGGAAAAGCTCCAATCTTAAGTAATAACGCTCCTAAAATAGGAATAGAGAATAATTCCTCTTTTGCCATAAAGTGTACTTGACGTTGAATCGCACAGGCAAGAACTGGCGGATCGTAGTTACTTATATGGTTTGCGATGAGGATTACAGGACCAGAGGAGGGTATATTTTCCTCTCCTTTGACTCGAAAGCGAAAAAATAATTGAAAATAGATTCGAACAATACGTCTGAGGGTTCTATATAAGTTCATTTTTATCACCCTCTTGATATTCTTTTACTAATTGAAGGATATGGTTTACCACTTGGTCAATTGTTAATTTTGAAGTATCAATCAAAATGGCATCACCTGCTTGTTTTAATGGAGCATATTTCCTTTCTTGATCTTGTTTATCTCGCGATGCTATTTCCTGCTTAATCTCTTCAAAAGATCCTTTATATCCTTTAGTTAGTAATTCTTGGTAACGCCTTTTCGCTCTTTCTTCAATGGTAGCAGTAAGAAATATTTTTAAATCAGCATCAGGTAAGACATTTGTGCCGATATCACGGCCATCCATAATTACATTTCCTTTCGCCGCTAAGGAACGTTGAATCATTAACATTGTTTTTCTAACTTGTTCCTGTGCAGCTACGGTCGATACATACTTAGAAATTTCTGGTGTTCTTATGTATTCTGTTACATCTTGGTGATTAATCTTTACTTTTTGTTGATTATTTTCCACAAGAAGTTCCACTGGATATTTGGCAAGCAATGCAGCTAAGGCCTCCCCATTATGTAAATCCACTTGATCTTGAATTGCCTTATAAGTTAAAGCACGATACATGGCACCTGTATCGATATAAACATATCCCAATTCATGTGCCACTTTCTTTGCGACAGTACTTTTTCCAGCTCCTGCTGGTCCATCAATAGCAATCTTCATCTAAAGTTCCTCCATATAAAGACATACAAAAAGCAGGACTTTTGCCTGCTACTGGTGACTGAAAATTTATTTAAATAGATATATATATATTACTATAATTGAGATGGAAAATCAATTTTTATACGGATAGAACCTTCCATTTTCTCAATCGGAACAAATGTCTTTCGAAAGAAATCGAATGAAAGTAATAGTTGTACCAATAAAAGCATTACGAAAAAAAAGAGTAATATTTTTTTTAATAGCGACTCTACTTTTTCAGAAAATCGCAGAAATCTTTCATCAAAAGGTTGGTAACGATTTTTTGTTCCCATCATATCACCCATTACCTATCTTTTCCACTTTATTTTGGGAACATTCATTGATTTATATTATTCCTTTTTTTCTCAATTGTACTTGTCTTTGATAGCAATAACGAATCACTTTTGCTCTTGAAGTCTCAGTAATTGAAGTAAATTTTATAGAGACCCATCTTACCTTCTCATTTTCAGCCGGTGTCATAATCCTTACAATTTCCGCTTCATATTGAACATGTTCAATCTTATCCTCGATAATATATGGTATTGCTAACCAACCATTGATCTTCATCCCCTGATATAATTTATTTGGTGCTGGAACAATGATTTGCATTCCTCCACCACTTAAATCAAGTGTTTTCACTAAAAACCATTCTTTCAAAGGATCATCTTGAAGCTGGAATGAAGTTTCAATACTTGTAGGTACTCTTAAAAAATTTCTTCGTTGTGCCTGTTTAATTTGCTCAGGTTTTGGTATTTCTAGCACCAATAATTCAACTTGATCTCTTTTTTCACCGATTACAGTTGTATCAAACATATATTTACCTTGATCTTTGGCTATGTAAAACAATGAAATTCTTCTTCCAATTGGTATTTTTTCTATCTTTCCTGTTTTTTCGTTTATTGGTATCTCGATACTGATATATTGATTATTTATTTCTGCTATTCTTGTTTTGAGTGAAAATTCCTGTTTGTGATTGATACTAAGAAATACCACTTGATTGATTTGCAGTAACATTCTCTCCCCTCCGCTTTTTAAACGAAAACTTTTTTGTTATTATATCATGAAAAGGAACCTCTTGAGATTCGATAATCTCTACAAAGTTCCTTTGCAAGTTATACTTTTATTTTTTGAGAAAATCTCCATCTTTCATTTTTTCCACTAATTCTTCTTCTCCTGTTAAAGCATTAATATAAATTTTGTAATGATTTTTATCAAATAAAGTTGTAAATTCATAAGTTAAAACTTCATCACCATTCGTATTATTGATCAATGTTTGACGTGTTGATAATATTTTTAAGTTAGGATTTACTTTTTGCCGAGCAACTTCCTTTGTTACTTTTGCTGTTGGCAATTTCCGCTCTTTATGATTAAAAATATATTCAGCCGACTGAAAACCAATAACTTCTCCGTTATCCAAGGCCACTTTTACTTGTACTACATCTGGATAAACAATTACACCATTTTGTTGATAAGCAAATGTAAAAATATTGGTGTTATCAAAATCATCGATCCCTATCGGAACCATTGATTGATAATTATGTTTTTGTAAAAATTGTTTTGCTTTTGCTAGAGCTTGTTGCGTTGTTAATCTACTTTCATTAACAGGTCGATTTTTAATCATCCAAACGACATAACCGCCTACCTTCGTTAAATCGAGGTTAATTTGTGGATCTTTTTCAATATGAACACTATATACTTGGTAATTCGATCCTTTCCCTGATGGTTCAACTCGAATATCTTGGTCGTTTACCGATAAACCTAAAAAGCGTAATGCATTTTGCTTTGCCTGGTCTGATGTAATTAAACTTCCGCGTAAATTTTTCCCTTTTTCTTTCTCTTTCTTCTCTAATTTCGTCATTTCCGGACCCCAATCAATTTCTGGGTATTCCTGAACTTTTTTCTCAATCGTCTTAAATCCATCAATAATTGTATTATCTGCTTTTTTATCTTGTTGTGCTAATGCGATCTCAACGTCCATCCATCGTAATTGATTTTGAAGGATCTTTGTTTGCACTTGATCTAATTCATGTTGGATGTCCTTAGAATGTTCGTATAAACTTTTTAATGTTTTATATTCCTTATCGGTTAACGGATCTTTATCCAAATCTCTTACTGCTACTCGATAAGAAAAATCAGCAATTTTAGCTAAGAACTCCTCAGTTTTGTTAAATGGCATTAACGTTAATGGTAGCTGGCCTACATCATTTTGTGCGGCATAAGAAAGTCTCCAGACATTCGCTAAGGAAGGGGAAAGTTGTCTACGAGAATTGACAACGAGAGCTTTTCCAATTTCATCATGCAGTGAATCAATATGATAATTGAGATCATGAAAAGCCCGTTGATATTGGTTTTCAGCCTTAATCAAAATTGAATTTTTCTCTTGATTCTCTTGATATCCCCAAAAACCAGCTCCTACTAATGCAATAAGTAAAATTGGAATTAATACTCCAGCAATTCCTTTAAACATGATATTTCACTCCATTTTTCATATAATGTTTTTTTTTATTTTGAGTTCAGAATAAGCTTATTATGCAAATTCGTGTATCCTGGCGCACAATCGTTAACATACCTGCAGAATTTGTGACCCAAATTTTCCAGTTCTATCTTTCGGTTTGTCCAGAATTATGAAAAATTTAGTTGTTTATTGCTTAAGTCATATATAATATATAAAGACAATACTATAACTGCATGGAGGACATAATGATGATGAATAAAGTTGTCGTCATTACGACAGGTGGCACGATTGCCATGAGTGAAGATTTGAGGAGTCGAACAGTTAAACCAATCGATCAAGATACTCTTGACCAAATGATGCCTTTTTTAGAAGATTACAGACCAGTTCAAATGGACCATTTCATTAATATTCCTAGTCCTCATATGACACCGGAAATTATGTATCAATTAGCCTTACATATGAATCAATATTTAGAAAATAAGGATGTTTCTGGTATCGTGATTACTCATGGTACAGATACGTTAGAAGAAACGGCCTATTTTCTTGATTTACTGATTACAAGTGAAAAGCCTGTGGTTCTTACAGGAGCAATGAGAAGTAGTAATGAACTTGGAGCAGATGGACCTTTAAATTTAGTGAATTCAGTACGTGTTGCAAAAGACCCCACTTCTCGTGGAAAAGGGGTTCTCGTTGTTTTTAATGATGAAATACATGCCGCTCGATATGTAACAAAAACACACACTAGTAATGTTGCTACATTCCAATCCCCTGCAAATGGTCCTATCGGTACAGTTACGAAAAAAGGAATCCGTTTTTCTCACGCTCCATTAATTCGAGATAATTATCCATTGGTTCCTCCTAATGGAAAAATCGGTTTAATCAAGGCTGCTGTTGGAATGGATGATTTGTTGATTCATACATATATTGATAACAATTACCAAGGAATTGTAATTGAAGCATTAGGACAAGGAAATTTGCCTCCTAAAATGTTGAATGGAATTAAAAGAGCAGTAGAAAATAAAATACCGATAGTTCTTGTATCCAGGTCTTTTAACGGTTTTGTTGATGATGTCTATGATTATGAAGGTGGGGGAAAACAATTAAAGAAATTAGGAGTTATATTCTCGAATGGTTTGAATGGGCAAAAAGCTAGAATTAAGTTAATGGTGACCTATCATTTGTTTAAAAATGGTCAAGAAGATTTGCAAAAATATTTTGATCGCTAAATGGTTAGTATGTTCCAACGCGCTCCGTTGTGTGTAGCGTATACGAAGATGATGTTGCTTGTATGTTCTAAGCTACTCCTAACCTTACGGCTTTCCTTGAACAAACGGTCGGTAGGAAAGCGAAAAAAAGGATTGCCCAATTTAATGAGCAATCCTTTTTTTGCTTGCAGATGAATCCTAAACCCAACCACGAAAACGTGCAGCTTCCGCCATTCTACGAACACCGACCATATAGGCAGCTAATCTCATATTCACTTTGCGGGAATTTGCAGTATTATATACATTTTCAAATGCCTTCACCATTACATCTTCTAGTTTCTTCCAAACCTCTTCTTCCGTCCAATAATATCCTTGGTTATTTTGTACCCATTCAAAATAGGATACGGTAACTCCGCCAGCATTAGCTAAAACGTCAGGTACGATTAGAATACCTCGCTCTGTTAAAATTCTTGTCGCCTCATTTGTTGTTGGTCCATTAGCCGCTTCAACAATAATTTTCGCCTTAATATTATAAGCATTTTCTACAGTTAACTGATTTTCTATTGCTGCAGGAACCAAAATGTCACATTCTTTTTCAAGTAACTCTTTATTTGTAATTGTGTTCTTAAATTGTTTCGTAACAGTACCAAATGAGTCCCTTTTATCTAGTAAATAATCAATATCTAAACCATTTTCGTCGTATAATGCACCGTATGCATCAGAAATTCCGACGACTTTTGCACCGGCATCATACATGAACTTGGATAAGTAGCTACCAGCATTTCCAAAACCCTGAATAATTACTTTGGCTCCTTCTAATTGAATTCCTTTTTTCTTAGCAGCCTCACGAATCATAATGGCAACACCTTTTGCCGTTGCTGACTCGCGCCCATGTGAACCACCTAAAACAAGGGGTTTCCCTGTAATAAAACCAGGAGAGTCAAACTCACGAATACGACTGTATTCATCCATCATCCAGGCCATAATTTGTGAATTCGTAAAAACATCTGGCGCTGGAATATCTTTTGTGGGTCCTACAATTTGGCTAATTGCCCGTACATATCCACGACTTAGTCTTTCTAGTTCTCTAAAAGACATTTCACGAGGATCACAGATAATTCCACCTTTACCACCACCATATGGTAAATCCATAATGCCAGCCTTAATACTCATCCACATCGAAAGCGCTTTCACTTCATCCTCTGTGACGTCCGGATGAAAACGAACTCCACCCTTTGTTGGGCCGACAGCATCATTGTGCTGAGCACGATAACCGGTAAACACCTTTACTTCTCCATTATCCATTCTCACTGGTATACGAACTGTAAGAAGTCGTAAAGGCTCTTTTAACAACTCATACATAATTTCTGGATAACCTAGTTTATCTAGTGCTTCTTTAATAACTGCTTGAGTTGAGTGAAGTACATTTAAATTTTCTTTTTCTTTGACCTCACTCTTCTTACCGGTTACCACGTCGTTTTGTCCCATTATTTACCACCTCTAATAGGAAATATTAATAAGTTCTATTTGTAGTATACATCTTTAAATTTGCAATGAGAAGATATTTTCATCTAATCAGTATATTCTGGTACTTTCGAAAACTCTCCTATCGCACGATCAAACAAAAATTGAACTTTACCTAAAGCTCCATTTCTATTTTTTCTTAACTCCAATGTGACTGGGATCTTCTGATCTTTTGAGTGTTCTTCTAAACTTAAATAGACATCAACGGAAGCGAGTAATCCACTTGGTAAATCTTCTTCTGTTTCTGAAGCTGCTAGAATAATCGGTAAGCCCCAAGTTCTTGATAAAGAATTCAGATGATGAGTAACTTGAAGTTGTTGTTCCGTATTCGTGAGACTAGTTCCTTTGCTCACCTGAATTCTTTGTAAATGATCAAAGATGATAACAGGCTTGGTATTTAAGCCTTGCAAAATTTTGCTGATATAAAACGCAATATCTTCTAAACCTGATGATAAAGTGGCCTCCACAATCCAAATACGCTTTGCAATATCCGCATATTTTTGATTTGCTAATTGAATATCCTTAATCGGAACTGATCCAGACAAAACAGCCTGAACAGGATGCTTTGATAATCGAGCCATCGTTCTAGCCCATAACTCAAAAGAGGTCATATCCCATGATATATAAATCACTGGAACATGTCGAGCAATTTGGTCTGTTAGTTGCTTTAAAAAAGTAGTTTTACCAACTGAAACATTTCCACCTAATACGTATAAACCTTCTTGCAAACCACCCATTAATAAGGAGTCTAGATCTTGAAAACCTGTTTTTATACCCGTTACGTTTCCTTTGTGTCTTTTATTGTATTCTTCTTGATAAATAATGAGATTTTTTTGTTCTGGAGCAATCGTACGGTAAATACTTTCTTCTAAAGTTAAATGAATCAATTTAATGAATTGATCAACAGGATCCTTTACTCTAACAAAAAAATCATTGATATCTTTAAAGCCTTGGGGTAATCGGATTATATAAAGTTCTTTCACATGACTTTCAAAAATTTTAGCCAAACGAATACTTTCTCTTCTCCCCAATTCATCATTCCCAAAACAAAAGAAAACCCTTTTTCCTTTTATCTTCCCAATTTGTTCATTATATACTTGATTGTCAACCATACAAATTGCCGGTAAATTCACTTGTTCCAATGATAGTACATCAAATATTGAATTACAAAAGATAACATCTTGAGATTTTTCTAATACCGCTTCATTAAAAAAATGATCTTCTACACCAAGAAGAGATTTATATTTTGGTTCCCTTCCATCTAAGCTACGGCCAATGAAATCAATCACTTTTTTGTCTTTTGTATACAACGGAAATACGATTCGATTTCGAAAATATCCTTTAAAATCTTGATGATATGGTTGAAACCCAATCGTATCTTTTTCAAAGCCAATACTAAATTTTTCAATTATATCTTGTTCAATACCTCTCCCCTTTAGATACAATAATGCATCCTCCGTTAATTGTTCCTGATAATATTTAACTAATCGTAACATCTCTTCCTCAGAGATTAACCTTTGTATTTTTTTGTTAGCATCCTCCATTTTTCTCCCTCCTTCTTTTATTCTATCGTAGATTGAATTGTCAGAAAATTATTTTTCCTAAAAAAGAAGAACTTCCTGTAAAAAACAAGGAGTTCTTTTCTTGGACCTTTTAATTGTTAGGCTTTGTCGAACGACGTAATGTAATTTCGACGAGGCGATAGACAATATCCTCATAACTTAGACCAATTGCTTTTGCAGCATCAGGATACAAACTAGTTTCTGTCATTCCAGGAAGAGTATTCACTTCCAAAATAACGGGTAAACTCTGATCTTTAGGAACGATAAAATCAACTCTCGAAAGAGTAGAACACCCTAGGGCTTGATGAGCGGCAATCGCCCATTTTTTTACTATGTTTTCAGTATTCTTATCAATTCTTGCTGGAATAATGTGTTCACTACCCCCTGCCGAATATTTCGACTCATAATCATAATAAGTATTTTTGTTTGGTACAATTTCAATAATTGGTAAAGCCTCTATACCTTTTTCGGTTTCAAGGATCGCTACCGTAACTTCTGTCCCCTCAATAAATTCTTCAATCAAAATCTCTGTATCATATAAGAATGCATTCTCTATGGCTTCTTCTAGTTCTTCTCGTTTTTTTACTATTGATAGACCAATTGTTGAACCTTCCTGGTTCGGTTTCACAACGAGTGGATAACCAAATTCTTCCTCAATTTGCTTTAATTCAATCGATTGTTCCTTTTTTAATACTAAATCTTTAGCAGTACGAATTCCTGCATAGTCAAATATTCTTTTTGCCTTTGCCTTATCCATTGCTAATGCACTAGCTAATACCCCAGAACCAACATAAGGAATCTCTAAAATATCCAGAAGACCTTGAATTTTCCCATCTTCTCCATAACGACCATGTAAAGCTAAATAGACGACATCAATATCATGTAATTCACGAATAAAATTGCTTGATACAAAGTCAATTTCCTTCACATTGCATCCCTTTCTGCGAAGAGCATTTGCTACTCCTTTTCCACTTCTTAAGGAAACTTCTCTTTCTTTTGATTTGCCACCATAAATTACAGCTATATTCACTTTCTTTTCAACTCCCAATCAAATTAATATCCAATTCAGAATATAATTGTATAAATACACTCCCAAAAATACACAAAGTGTACAGTTCACGCTAGACAGTTAAAGCTGCAGTCAAGTCCTTCTTTAGCAGAAGTTTTCCCCGATGTGATGCTAGAAGTTAATGCTAATAGATAAGAGAAATTAATAACTGAAGTTAAAGTTGCTCTAATAATGCCGATAGTTCAAGTTTAACTTCTATTTATTACTTTAATGAGGTTAAACTTTCCTATGCGGTAAGAAAAAATCGGTTCGACGTGAACCGACTATTTTTATTAAGAAAAGTGGGAAACTAAAACCTTTACAGCATCTTCTTCTATAATTACAGTTCCGTATTCTTCTAGGACCGCTTTCGAAATTGGTGAAACCTCACCAAATTCAGATAGTAGCGCGATAAAGGTTTCGACCCCATTATCGCGAACATCAATCGGGTCAATGATTAGAATATAATGTTCTTTATAATGGTAAAGTGTTCCCCCATACATCAGATATGGATTAATCGTTTTGGCTGCACTTAGCACATCCTCAAAATCTTTAAAAGCAAAAATAATCGAATCACTTTCTTCTAAAGTTACTTCTAAAGCAAATAAATCATCATCTAACTCTTCTTCATTCCATATTCTTTGTTTTCCCCTTGAAACTATAACCACCATGCCTTGGGCAGGAATTGCAAATATTTCAACAGCAACAGGACCAGATAACTCGAATCCTAATTCCTGGTATGCTTGATCCATAATTTCATTAAATAAATCATGAACTTTTGGTACATCATTCCATAGGTCTTCTTTTTTTATACCCCGATCACTTAAATCATCAAAAGTTAGGAATATTTTAATTTTATCTTGACCTAATCTCTCAACACGCATATAAGGGTCCCCCCTTCTTTTTAAAACTGTAATACAGAATATGTTGAAAAAGAAAATTTCGTTAAACCTTAATAAAATTTAGAGAGTATAAAAATTATTATAGCAGTAATTGTTTCAAATGAAAACGTATATGTTACTTTTATATCATATTATTAACGGCAAGCTTTTTTTATTTGTTTCAAATTTGTAAACTTACACTTTTTATAAATATCACTGGTTTGTATGTTCTATAAGCTACGACATAGCACGACTTGCAACTTAAGTTACATAGCGTGACTTGTCCTTATGGGTGCTTGAACGAGCGAGCTTTCCTACCGACCGTTTATTTAATGAAAGCCATAAGGTTAGGAGTATCGTTAGAACATACAAGGCATTTTTGGGAATATAAAAAACCCAATATCTAGTTAAAAAAACAATAAAAGTGTACCCAATATACGGATACACTTTTATTTCTTATTTTTGAATTATGATTTTTTGAATTATGATTGAAATTCTTTGGCTTTTGATTCTAGTTCTTCTTTTGATCCATGTAGAAAAGCATCAAATAGTGCTTCTTTTTGTTTATTTTCCAAGTCATTTAAATGATGAAATTTAAAATTTTGTTGATGTTGGGAAGTTTTATGGCTTTGATTCGTCAATGATTGAGCAGAATTTTGTTCATGATGCTGATTATCTTTATGCATCCATTTATTTGAAACCCAAATTCCGCCAACTAATCCAGCAACCATTCCCCAAAAGAAGGAACGATTATGATTTTTATGTCGATTGAACATCATCTTGCGTCAACTCCTAAATAGAAATGTCATCAATTATAGATTTTACCTAGGGGAAGACTGATATACAGAAAAAACATACCAATTCTGGTATGTTACGATAAAGCCATTTAACTTCCGACATCTGAATATTCGAGTTCTGTTATGGCGGAGAGAGAGGGATTCGAACCCTCGCTGGGCATTCACCCACTAACGGTTTAGCAAACCGTCCTCTTCAGCCTCTTGAGTATCTCTCCAAACCGATTTTAAACGACTAAAATTGGAATTTAAGACAAAAAAATGGCTCCTCGTGCAGGACTCGAACCTGCGACAACTCGGTTAACAGCCGAGTGCTCTACCGACTGAGCTAACGAGGAACGTACATTATATATTTTAATCAGAGCAAAAGAAAAAATCAAGTTTTTTAGAAAAATTAAAGAAAAATATCCCTAATGGCTTTCGCATTAGGGATATTTTTTTCTCGTTTTCTTAAGGAATCATCCAAGATAAAAAATACGCTTGAACATAGGTCATAATACTGATGATGATTACAAACATAATACTATGTTTAAAAGTAAAACGGAAAAGGTCTCCTTCTTTTCCGACTAAACCAGTAGAAGCGGTTGCTACAGCAATCGATTGTGGTGAAATCATTTTACCTGTTACTCCACCACTTGAGTTCGCTGCAACGGTTAGAACCGGATTTACGCCAATTTGATTAGCAGTGATTTTTTGTAAATTACCAAATAATGCATTTGCAGAAGTATCACTACCTGTTAAAAATACTCCTAACCAACCAAGAATTGGTGCAAAGAATGGGAATAAGTGTCCTGTTTTTGCCAATGCTAATCCCAGTGTTCCGCTCATACCTGCATAGTTATAAATATATGCAAGACCTAAAACAGAAGAAATCGTAATGATCGGAAACTTCAATTCATTAAGTGTCTCAGCAAATGTATTTAACCAATCTCTCATGCTCATTCCAACGATAAACTTGCTTATAAAAGCTGCTAATAAGATTGCGGTACCAGCTGCTGCAAGCCAATCAAATTTGAACACTGCTGCGTAAGGTGTTGCTTTGGTCACGATAGGCGCCGTTTGCATCACTGCTTTATCTAATCCAGGAATATGGAATTTAATAGTGGTTTGACCTAGAATATTTTTTATCGATGGAATACCCCAGATGATAATAAAAGCTGTTAATAAGATGAATGGAGACCATGCCTTAATAATTTGTCCAGTAGTATATGTTTGATGATTTTGACTATTTGACTTAACAGTTTCATTTTTAAATCGGAAAATAGTTTTTGGTTTCCAAACCTTTAAAAACAAAGCTGTAGCCACTAAACTGAATAAAGCGGAAGTAATATCAGGAAGCTCTGGCCCGATAAAATTCGATGTGAAATACTGTGCAATAGCAAAGGATCCACCAGATACAAGAATTGCTGGCATAACCTCTTTTGTACCTTTCCACCCTGACATTATAAAGACTAACCAGAATGGAACGAAGAATGATAAGAATGGTAACTGACGGCCAACCATTTGACTAATCAAAAAAGGGTCAATACCTGTTGTATTTCCTGCAACAATAACTGGGATACCAATCGCTCCAAAGGCTACAGGTGCCGTATTTGCAATTAACGCTAAACCAGCAGCGTATAACGGTTCAAATCCTAGTCCAACTAATAACGCTGCTGAGATAGCAACTGGTGTTCCATAACCAGCTGCTCCCTCAAGAAAAGCACCAAATGAAAACGCAATCAATAATGCCTGTAAACGTCTATCCTCTGTAATTGTAACTACAGATGAACGAATAATATCAAATTGTCCTGTTTTTACTGTGATTTTATACAAAAATACGGCAGTAACAATAATCCAACTGATTGGCCAAATACCATATAATGCTCCATACCCTGTTGTTAATAAGGCTAGATTTGTTGGCATTCCATATACAAGAATAGCGATAATAATAGAAAGAAGAACAGTTGTTATTCCTGCAATATGGCCTTTCATCCTCTTAATGGCTAAAGCCCAAAGGTAATAAACCATTGGAATTGCAGAGATTAATGCTGAAAGAAAAATTGAATTCATTGGATCATAAATCTGAGTCCACATATACCTCACCCCATAATCAAATTAATCATATTGAATAAATCTTTTATCCTTATTCCCTTTGACACCCCCTAAGAATTAAAACGTTTTCTTTTTCAAAAAGAAAAATCATATTTATTGATTGCATGGTCATCAGATAACCTGTAAACTATACACTCTTATTAAATAACAAATCTTTAAAATAATCAATAATTTTTTTATTGATTCAATCTTCCTTATAAAACAACATAGAATAATCAAATTTCCCTTTTGAAAAAATATTAAAAATGATTTCATGGGAAAATAGTTGCACTAAAAAAATAAAAGCTTCAATTCTGAAGCTTTTAGACATTCATGACTATTTGATTCTTACGTAAATATTGATTGAGCCATTCCATCCATTCACTCATTTGATTTCCCATAAATATATCAGAGGTTGGTTCATTTGATTGCTGACCAATAACCCCTAATTTAACTTTAGGATAATTCTCCTCTATCCATTTTTTAATATTTTGGATAGATGAATTCTCTTTAGTTTGAAGGGTAAATACAAATAACGGTTCGATTTTTTGTAATAATTGTTGCAAAGTTAACTCATCAACTGATCCAAGATAATACACTTCAAAGCCACGCAGTTTTAAGAAAATGGAATATAACAAAATCCGTATTTCGCTACTATAGTCATTTATATTTTGTGGAGCAATAATTAAGACTTTTGCCAAAAAAGGCTTAAGCGGTATTTGCTGATATATTCTAAAGAGTTTCATTCGAATCCAATTACAAACGTACTGAATCTGACCCTTTTCAACAGTATGATTACCTGTATTGCTAATTTGAATCAATGGAGCGATGATTTCAAAAAGTACGACTTCTATGCGGTAAAGACTTAGAGCATATTCCATCAGTGATTCTGCTTCCACTTCATTAAATTGGGTAAGTGCTTTTAATATGTTTTGCGAAATTTCTTCTTTTTTTGAATCAAGAATCTCATCGGTAGTAAATAAAGAAGGAGATTCTTTTGTCTTTTCTGATAATAAATCCACTGCTTGACTTATCGTAAATCCCTGATTCACTTTATCCACTAACCATTTCAAAATCACTAAATCTTGTTCACTGTAGATACGATGACCTACTTCATTTCTTTTTGGTGTAACAATTTGATATCTTCTTTCCCATGCTCTTAAAGTTCCTGGTTGAATTCCAATTTTTTTGGAAATTGCCTTCACGTTATAAATGCCCTTTTCAGAATCTTTTTTTGTCAACCAGCACCCCCCCCTTATTTTAAAATTATTCAATTAACTATATTATAACAAATTTTTGAATATTAGGATTATTTAATCTAAATTTTTTTCAATTTTGTTTATATTTTTTATAACAATTAAAAAAACTCGTAATGAATCAATCTCCATTACGAGCTTTTAAAGTGTATAGATTATAATAATGGGTTTTCATGCTTAGCTTTTAGGCGCTGCCAACGACGCTCTACTTCTTCTTCGAAGGATTTTAATGTTGCTTCATATTCTGGTTTCAATAGGTGTTTGGTTTTACCAAGCATTCCTAACCATTCACTAACAGGTACCCTCTTACCTTTATCTTCAGGATTATAAGTAATCGTTGTTATACCGTGTTCAACTTCATAAAGTGGGAAGAAGCAAGAGTTAACAGCAGTACCAACAATTGCAGTACCTTGATCATCTTTTGCCTTCCAGTTTAGTGGACAAGAGATCAGAATCTTTCCATAAACAAGACCTTCGTTTTGAGCATACCATTGAGCTTTTGCCGCTTTTTTAATTAAATCTTGTGGGAAAGCTTCTGTTCCAGTAAATACATAAGGAATATTAGTAGCTGCCATAATTTGAGCAGTATCTTTATGATGGAATGCTTTACCTCCTTGCTTTTCGCCTACACCTGATGTTGTCGTTAAATGACCAATTGGGGTGGAATAGGACAACTGGCTACCCGTATTCATATATCCTTCGTTATCGTATTCAAGAATAATCATCTTATGGTTGCGTAATGCCGCACCGATTGCTGGACCCATACCAATATCCATACCACCATCACCCGTTACCATGATGAAGGTGAAATCATCACTTACTTCAATTTCACCACGGCGCTTCTTCTCGTAGAACATCTCAACTAAACCGGATAAGGTTGCAGCACCGTTTTGGAATAAGTTGTGAATATAAGTTGCTTTATGTGCACTATAAGGATATCCTGTTGAAACCACCATTCCGCATCCAGTATGGAAAAGAACAACGATGTCTCCTTCAATTCCCTTGAAGAAAGTTTCAAGACCTGGGAAGATACCGCAGCCTGGACATGCTCCATGGCCTGGTGCCAAACGCTTAGGTTTCTTTGTCAATGCACGAAGTGGTGGGATCTTCACATTTAACTTACCAGTTGTCTCATCTTTTTCTACTTTAATAAGACCTGTCTTCCACTGTTCAGTTTTTACTGGCTCAAGTAAACGTTTAGGTGCTTTCTCAGGATCACCTGGGTGAACACCATAATAATCAAATGGTACTTCTGCATAACCTTTTTCAGCAGCTTCTATTGCAAGTTTAAAGAAGTCTTCAGCTTCATCAGCGTAAAAGTCTTTACCACCAAGTGAGAAAATTCTGCTTAACACGATCGTTTTATTCGCTTTATCCTCTTGAATGGCTGCTTTTATTTCTTGAGTTAAATTACCACCATGTGCACCATAAGAATCAGCACGTTCACCTACTACTAAAGCTTTTACATTCTTTAAAGATTTACGAATTTCTTCCGCTGGGAATGGACGAATAATGTTAGGAGAAATCACCCCTGCCTTTATTCCTTGTTTACGCAACTTATCAACAACGTCTTTTGCTGTTTCAGCAGCGGAAGCAAGTAGGAATAATGCTACTTCTGCATCTTCCATCATATATTCATCAAGAACTGGATATTCACGTCCAGATAATTCTTTGTATTCAGCAGCAATTTCTTTAAATACTTCTCCTGCTTTATACATTGCTAAAGATTGTTGATATTTATTGTTGATGTAGTCTGGATCATTCATGTATGGGCCAATCGTTACAGGATTCTTTGGATCTAATGCATGGACAAACCCTTCTGGAGGTTCACCAACGAAGTCTTGAACGACCTTTCGATCAGTAAAGTATTGTACTCTTCGTTTTTGGTGAGATGTAACGAACCCATCGTATGCAACGATGACAGGTAAGCGTACGTCTTTATGTTCAGCAAGACGAGTCGCAATAATGTTCATATCATATACTGCTTGAGGATCTCTTGCAATTAAAATTGGCCAACCAGTATTTAATGCATAATAAAGGTCTGAATGATCACCACGAATATCTAATGGACCGCTAACAGAACGTGTAACCAAGTCTAATACCATTGGGAAACGCGTACCAGATTGCACTGGTAATTGCTCCAACATATATAAGAGACCGTTCGCACTGGTTGCGTTAAATACCCGCCCACCACCAGTTGCAGCACCATAGTTGATACCCGCTGAACCATGTTCACCATCAGCAGGAATCATTACAATATCATGCTCACCACGAGTTTTCATTTCATCTAAAAATTCAGCAATTTCAGTGGATGGTGTAATTGGGAAATAACCCATTACATGAAAGTTGATTTGAGCAACAGATAAAGCTGCCATTTCGTTACCGGTTTTAATATCAACTTTTTGTTGGTTTTTCAAATCTTTTTCTTCAATCGCCATATTATTCCCCTCCCCCTTAATTTGACGCTAATACGAATTGATGAGGTACACGATGTTCATCAGCATAACCATCTACTTCACGAACCTTCGTTAAAGCACCAGTAGGACATACCGCAACACACTTCATGCAACCCTTGCAGTATTGATAGTCAATTCCTTGCAAGAACATTTGCGGACGACCTTTTTTATCCTCTTTCTCTTCCCATACAAAGCAAAGATCTGGACATGCAAAGTCACAATTTGCACAATTGATACATTTTTCTTGTTCAAAAGCTGGTAAGAATCCTTGACGGGAACTACTTAAGTCTTTTAAGATGCTATTTCCAGGGTTGATGATCACACCACCAATTGGTTGGGTTTCATAACCTAACGCTGATTTAGGACGTACATATTCTGCGACCGCACCTTCTTCAGCTTCATAGGTTTTAAATTGGACTTCATTAAATCCACGATCAAATGTACGAATGTTGGAATCAACTAATTTTGGATATTTTTCTTCAAAAGTTTGACGAATAACATTTCTCATTGATTCTGGATCTAAGAAGCTTGCTACACGGAAGATAGCACCTAACATTGCTGTATTTACGCGTGTTTTCTCTTCAACAGAAATACCTAAAGCATCAACGACAGCTACTGTTCCTGATTTAATATTGAATCTTTCCCGAATTTCATCAGGAGTTTTTGTTGTATTTACAACAATAACCCCGTCTGGATATAATCCGTTTGCAACATCGATGGTTTTAAATAGATTTTCGTGAAATACACCCACAATATGAGGACGCTCAATAGGGCTACTTGCACGGATTTCTCCTTCACCAAATCTTATAAATGATTTTACTGGAGAACCTTTTTTCTCTGAACCATAAGAAGAGAAATGAGCACCGTTTAACCCTAAACCCAGTACTCCTGCTTCGGCTAACATTTTACCTGCTAAATGGGCACCAAGTCCCCCGATTGATTCTAAACGAATTTCAAAAAAACCAAGTTCGTTTTTAATAGGTAGCTTTGACATGATATAAACCCCCTCACCCCAATTTGTGATTAAAACAGTTAACTGAAAAAGAATGTAACAAATATTGTATCAAAACATGCTACATTCCATTTTTTACTAAACAATTAAGATTTTTTTGGATTATATTCAGATTATAACAGTACTATATTTATATAGCAACAGTTCATTCAAAAAAAATTTACGTTTTTTATTTTACAACATTTACATAGTGTAAACCATTGACATAACTTGATTTTTAATAATCTCTTTTTTCAAAGTTCTTTAAATCAGATGTATAACAGTTTGTTTCTTAAAAATGAAACAGTTTTTCAATGAAAAATGAAACCGTTTCAATTGAATAAAAAAAGATCCTGATATATAAAGGATCTAAAAATTAGTGTCTTATTCATTTTTTTGTTATGTTTTATTTCATTTTCATCAATTCTTTTTTATCCGGGATCTTTATTGTAGAACCAGCAGGAAGTTTAGTGAGATTATTAATTTGATTATATTTGGCCAATCGATCAGCATAACTTCCTGTTTGATAGTATTTTAATGATATTCGAAACATCGTTTCACCTGGTTGAACAATATGAATGATTACCTGATCTGGTGTATCTCTTTTAAGTTCATCCGGGTTCTGCTCTACTGGTTTTGAGTCTTCTTGTGGTTGATTGAGTTCTTGTTCAAACGTAGGATTGGATTCGGTTGATTTATTCATCATTGACTGTGGTTCTTGTTTTAATTCTGATTGGTCCACGCTCTGGTTATCATTCGCCTCAGTTTCCTTAGAATCTTGTAAAATTGGAGGGTGGATTGATTCCCTTTGATAAATTGTATCTTTTGTTTTCCCATATTGATATACCCCATATGCAGTACCTATGATTAAAAAGATAAAAAGAAAGACTATAATCTGAAGTGAATTCCATTTCTTAATTTTAGATGGTATCTTTTTTTTCGTTTTCACTTTGCGGTGTACCATACTTCTTGGTGGTAATGGGTGGTTAAACCATTCTTCTTGTTGAATTTGCTGTTCCATGCATAACAACCCCCCCACAAAGATTTCATCTTCATTCAAAAACTTCTATTGATGTCTGTTTGCAATATCCGTTTCCTTATTTAAATATGCGTTTCCTTATTTAATTCATTCGACACAAATCTGCGAAATTCCTTCATATTTCAACATTTTCTCAGGACTTTTCCAAAAAACCCCTTTGTAATAAAATACCTAAAAGAAAATCGATTAAGAAATGAGCAACAAAATTACTAGTCCATCCAACATTTGCAGATAAAAAACCTAAACCTAAACTGATAAGAAAGGTTTCGATGGTTAATACCCATTTATTCAAATAACGAAAATGAATAATGGTAAATAGAAAACTCGTTAAGCTAATTCCTAAAAAATTTTGGATGACTCCACGAAATAATAATTCTTCTGAAAAACTTACGATCAACGAAACGATTGCAATATGCCAAACAGGAATACTCTTAAAAATTTTTTCATTGATCCCTCCATCATCGATCCACTCTTTTGGAACAGTAAAGGTAAGTGTCAAATCAATTAGAATCACGATGAGGCTAAAAAGGATACCATACAAGAAAGGCCAGACACCCATATCTATGATAACTACTTGCTGAATCACTGCAATAGGATGTAGGTGATAAAAAAAGTAATACAATAAAAAAGCGAGTGTCAATGTTATAAATTGTGTAAGATATAAATTCATTAATAGAATTGATGGATTTAACTGCTCAATGCTGATATTGATTGACTTAGGCATAACATTCATCCTTCTCTTAATGGTAATAATCGATCGAGCTCTTGTTGCCAATGAAAAGCTTCTCGTTGTGGTTCCTGAAATTCCCCTGTTTCGAATGGAAGTTGTTTTAATCCACAAATATCACAGCATAATTCAGGTTTTTGTTTTACTGTTTCATCAAAATAGCGAAGAATTTGCTCTCTTCGACAGGTTGCCCCTGTTATGTAATTTCGCATCGCTTCTAGGTCTTTTATTCTTTTCCTTTTTCGAATGAAAAAATAACGTGAGATGATTTGAGGCATGATGGGATCATTCATCACTTTTGTTACGACAAATTGAGTTTGCTCCCTTCTCCAAATAATTTGATTCTCTTTTTCAATATAAAAAAGAATCAATTCTAGTTTTTCCATCGTAAGTCCTAACGACGAATACGTTTCAAAGTCGAAAATGATAGGTGAATTGATTAAGTGTTGGTTAATTTGCTGACATACCCAATCAATCTGTCCTATTTCTGGGTATTCAGAATCAATGAGATGAAGAACCGTATCCTCATTCCCTTGTTGATAAATTAAGATTGCTATTCCTTGCCCTCCATCACGAGCAACTCTTCCTGTCTCTTGAACATAACTTTCAATACTATTTGGGATATCATAATGGATCACAAATCGGATATTTTTTTTGTCGATTCCCATTCCAAATGCTTTTGTCGCCACAATCACTCTTAATTCCTCACGCATAAATTGTTGTTGAATAATCATTCGATCTTCTGGAGACAACCCTGCATGGTAAGCTTCTATACCATAAAATCCATTCATTTTTAGTTCATTCGTTATCGCTTCACTCGTTGCTCTCATATTGACATAAATAATACCTGCTCCTTTTAATTGTTTTAATGATTGAAATAATGTTCTTCTTTTTTCTTCGATCGTTTGAACAGGGATGATTTGATAAGCGATATTTACCCGGTCAAAGGTTGTCACAACCTGTTGGACTGATTTTAAGCCTAATTGATGGATAATATCCTTTTGAACAAACGAGGTAGCTGTCGCTGTTAAACATAATACAGGCGGCTCGCCTAATTCTTGTATACTCTTTTTTAATCGAAGATAATCTACACGAAAATCATGACCCCATTCCGATATGCAATGGGCTTCATCAATAACAAATAGCGATACTTTCATTTTCTTTAAACGCTCAAGAAAATTTTTTTGTTGGAACTTTTCCGGTGACACATAAAGTAATTTATATTTTCCTTTCTTTATTTGCTCCCATCGATGTAGATATTCTTGAAAGGATGTATGGCTATTGATATAAGTAGCGATAGGAAGTCCTTTTTCTCTTAACTGATACACTTGATCTTCCATTAATGCGATTAATGGAGAGACAACAATAGTTAACCCAGATTGAATCAAACTTGGTAATTGGTAACAAACCGATTTTCCACTTCCAGTAGGTAAGATTCCCAAAACGTTCTTCCCTTGCAAAACCTGTTCAATGATTTCTTTTTGCCCAGGACGGAATGAAGAATAACCAAAATATTGATAAAGCAATTTTTCTAACATCTTGAATCACTCTCAATCGCACGATAATATGCCAATACAATCCGAAGATCTTGATAAGAAATTGCCTCATTAAGAAGACTCTTATAATCGGACAACCGATAGGAGCCTATTTGTTGATACCATTCTGAAATTTGATTGATCTTCCATTTTTCTATATAATTTTCGAGTTTAAGTTGTGTTGGAAGTTGCAAGATAATTTCCATCAAATGATCATAGATTGTTCCAATGGTTAATTTCCTTTTTATTGCGATTTGTTTCAGTGTTAATCCTTTTTTTAACAATTGTAAGGTGTATTGTGTCGATTTAGATAATATCTTTGTTTCATTTTGTAAATCGAATAACGAAGAAAATATAGGATAGCTATTTTTCTCCTTACAAATCGTCAAATAGATGTGAAGCAAGGTTAAGCTAAAACGGATTTTAAGTTCAGCAATCGGGATTTGAAGAATCGATTCTAATTGTCTCCAAGTAAAAGCACTTCGATGTCTTCCATGTAAACGATATAACAGTAATTGTTGATCTCTTTCATTTAAGTGATCTCTGATTTGATTTAATTCTAGTCGTAGTTGTTTGATCAGTTTTTGTAGGCGTTCTTGACGAAGAGGTTTGATGTATTTTTTCACCCAAGCTTTAATCTCTTGATCAGCTACAATGGGTACAAATCGTTTTTTTTGGTAGGCAAAGTAGGAGAGTGTTTGGATTAATAAAACCAACCGTTTCCAAAATAATTCCTTTCGATTTCGAAGAAGAACGGATTCGATTTTTGGCAACGTTCGTTCAAGTTGTTGTGCTCGTAACCATTGAAGGTATCTTACTCCTTTTTCTTGAATTTGTAACCGGTTCACTATGTTGCTCAAATATTCTTTTTGCAAAAAGAACTCAATTCGACGAGTAATCTCATTTTCAGAGAAGAGATAAAAAATACCATAAAATGTTTCAACATGAAAAAGATGAACATCTTGTAGGGTTTGTTTAGCAGCGGAACCTTTTAAAATCCGAACGATTCCCGTTATGCTGCGTTCCCCTTTTAATTTATCGATTAATTCAAATAAGATAAAATCAAAAACCAAGAAGGAATGATTAGAACCCTCTTCCATATAAAAAACTCCTTTGATAAACGTTTAATTTAAACGCAAAATCCATATAATGAAAAGGAAATCCATATTTACTATGATAACGCTATTGCGCCAAATCGCAACCTAATAGAGGATATTTATGAAGAGTTTTCCTAAAATCAAGCGAATAGGTATCGAAGTTCCAGCGATTTTTGAAATGATTGAGCTAATGAAAACGGTTTTAATTTTGTTAACAAAATGTTAAATCTGACTTGCAATCTCTCTAAAGTCATTCTAAAATAGATACAGGAAGTGGACAAGGTATTTAACCTGATATAGGAGGTGAGAATTAATGAAAACTTGGGTAGATAAAGAGACATGTATCGCTTGCGGTGCTTGCGGTGCTACTGCTCCAGATGTATTCGATTATGATGATGATGGTATTGCATATAACATCTTAGACAATAACCAAAGGACAGCTGAAATTCCTGAAGAATTGCAAGATGATGTACGTGATGCTGCTGAAGGTTGTCCAACAGATTCTATCAAAATTGAGGAATAGTTTCAATTTTATAGAGTACATACCACCTAGAAATCTAGGTGGTTTTTTCTTAGTTTTCTTAAAAACTTTGCTTTTTTTTACTACACTTATTATAATAGCAACTAGAACATATTTTAGTACATAATCCAAGGAGGACCATTCATGTCTAAAGAATTAATCGTTGATGCTTTTATTGAAATCCCAACAGGTAGCCAAAATAAATATGAATTTGACAAAGAAAAAGGTGTATTCCGGTTAGACCGAGTACTTTACTCTGCTGTACATTATCCAACTGAATATGGCTATTTAGAGAATACACTGGCACTTGATGGAGATCCACTAGATATTTTGGTATTGACTTCATTCCCCACCTTTCCTGGATGTGTAATTAGTTCTCGCGTTATTGGGGTCTTAATTATGTCTGACGATAAAGGACAAGATGAGAAACTACTTGCTGTTCCTGTAGATGATCCACGTTTTAAAGAAATCAATTCTATTGCTGATGTTCCTTCACATAAATTAAAAGAGATCGAGCATTTCTTTAAAGTTTATAAAGATTTAGAAAATAAAACAACGATAATTGAAGGATGGAAAGATAAAAAAGAAGCAATTAAACTATACGAAGAGTGCTCAGCTAGATATCATGAAGGAAAATAATACGACTAAAGAGTTCATCTTTAAGATTTAAGATGAACTCTTTTTTTTTTATAACAATGGTGCTTCTAATAATAAGGTTAGGTTTTCTCGATAAATTTGTGAAAATTGCGTAACGGGTAAAGGATTTGTCCCAATACCTACCTCAATCGTAAATCCTGGCTTTCGATACTCTTGAATAAACCAATCTTTAAAACCGGCCCCGCTGTATGCTGTCCTTTCTGTTAGATAACCTGTTAAAACTGCAAAGCGATTGACGATTTTTTTCGACTCGGGTGGCTCCATTCCTTTAAACCCCCAATAGATCACTTGCCCTTGTGAATGAAAAGCTAATACCATTCTAAAATGATGTTTTCGCGTGAATTCATAGACAGCAATTGTTTCTGGCTCAGTCAATGGTTGAGTCCCTCCATATTTTCGAGGTGAAGGTACTTGTGGACTCCTTTCGTTCTCTTCTTCCCAATCCGCTGGCCACTGATGATTTAAATCTACTCCGCGAATATTCGCTGTCCAACCTTTAAAATTCTTAGAACCATAATTAAGATCAAGTACAGTTTGGTAATACGGGTGGGATGGTAAAATTCCTTCGATTACCAATTCAGTTCCATCCGGATTTACCATAGGTACGATCCAAATCGAAGTATGATGATAAAGGTAGTTGATATCATAACCTCTTAGGGTTCTATTTTGGCTATAGGCTTTTGCGTAGTCTTCTACAAATTTCATTAACAATTGTCCTGTCAAATATTCATTTGCATGCCAATTGCCGCTATAAAAAACTTCCTTTTCTCCCCTACCTAAACGTAAGGCATAAATTGGTTTTCCCATTACAGAAGAACCGATAATTTCTGTATGAATAAATGGATATTTTGTTTTTAGTGCCTCAATAGAAGTAGTTAGATCTTCATAACTATATTCTTGATTTGTTTGAACAATTTCAGATGAAATACTTTTTGGGATATAAATGGTCTGCCCAATAGTAATTCTATCAGGATTAGAGATATCTGGATTTGCCTTTAATAAATGATCAATTCTTAAATCAAACTTCTCTGCGATCGCATAGATCGTGTCTCCTAGT
Source organism: Tepidibacillus fermentans (assembly GCF_004342885.1). NCBI lineage: Bacteria > Bacillati > Bacillota > Bacilli > Caryophanales > Bacillaceae > Tepidibacillus > Tepidibacillus fermentans. The sequence goes on along the minus strand of NZ_SMAB01000002.1, from coordinate 127,182 downwards.
TGAGCTGAATATTCCATGAGATTGGAATCTGCTAAATTTATGATTTGTCCTGAATAGAGATAATCATCTTTTTCTAATTGCGGATTCAACGCCAAAATTCCATTTACTGTTAAACCAAAACGATTCGCAATTTTATATAATGTATCCCCTTTTTTTACAATATATTTCAATAAGTTTAACCTCCTTCCCCCTCTTCATAATACAATATGTCTTTACACGATAAGGGTGCCTAAATTCCATTGCTTTATGATCCGTTAATAAAGTTGGAAAAACAAAAAAAGGGAAATGCAACTTTTAGCACTTCCTGTAGAATTAATAAAAGGGATTGTTTCATTGTTTCACGTTAAACAAGATTTTCATTCTTTTTTTGACGAAATCAATTTTAATCAGCTAAATTATGAGTAGGTAAAACGATTGAAAATGTCGTTCCTTGACCAATTTTGCTGGAAACTGAAATCGATCCTCCGTGTGCTTGAATGATATTTTTTACAATTGAAAGTCCTAACCCGGTACCTGATCCTCTTGTTCGAGCTTTATCTGCCTTATAGAAGCGTTCAAAGACAAAAGGTAAGTCTTCTTCTGGAATTCCTACACCAGTATCTGAAACTTCAATTAACATCTCGCCTAACGATTTTTTTCTTGCTTTAATTTTAATTTCTCCATTTTTCTTCGTATGTCGTAGAGCATTATCAATTAAATTGGTCAATACTTGTTCAATTCGATCCGGATCAATTACGACATTGATTAGTCGAGAATCCACCTCACTAACTAATTCGATTTCATGTTCTTTAGCGATGTTAAAAAATTTACGAATAATTTTTTTGATCAATTTATCCATGTCCGTTTTGCAGTATTGAAGCTGAAGGTTTCCTGATTCCATTTTTGCTAAATCTAATAATTCATTAACCAATCGGCCCATTCGTAACGATTCATCATAAATAATTTGGGCAAGTTCCTTTTTTTCTTCATCTGTTTCCGCAATTCCGTCAATAATCGCTTCACTATAACCTTGAAGCATCGAAATAGGTGTTCTCAATTCATGGGAAACATTCGCTAGAAAATCTTTTCGTAGTTTATCTAATTTTCGTTCATAAGTCACATCTCGTAAAATCGTTACAGCTCCAATGATGACATGACCAGAATAAAGCGGAGTCATAATCACAGATAATATTCTTCCATTGTAATGCAAATCTTTAGTTAAATTGATTTCTTGTTTTAAGACGATATCTAGCATTTCTTTTAAAAAGTCATTAAGCTGATTCCCATACTGATAAATATCTAAAAGCTTTTTGGCTGGTGGATTCGCCATGATGATTTCACTATCTGGATTCATCGTTATCACACCATCGGCCATACTTTTTAAAATATTCGATAATTTTTCTTTTTCCGTTGACAGATCTTTTACCGTCTGCTCCAGTTGACTTGCCATCTGATTGAAACTTATTCCTAAATCACCAATTTCATCATTGGTTCGAATATTTACACGTATGTTGAAATCTCCTTGAGCTACAAGGTTGGCTGCTTTTTGCATTTGTCGAATAGGAGCAGTAATTTTTGTTGACAAAAAAAATGAAAAAACAGTTACCATGATAAAACCTACGGCGGCAAACCCAAATATAATCTTCTTTAAATCATTGGTTGTTTGGTTCACAATATCAAGGGATTGAGATAAGACCACAGCACCAACTAGTTGATTGTTCCTCTTAATTGGAACAGATACCACTAATAGATCACTTTTCTCATTGTTTGATGTTATATTTTGAGATGTCTTATAGCTGATCCGAGTAATTAATTCTTTGCCAGAATAAATATCATTTAAATCTTCTTTTGGTATGATTGAACGAAGTTGTATTGGTGGATCAGAATCTTCTTTCTTTGATGGTAAATCAATCACAATTAAATCAATATCATAGGCTTCTACCAATTCTCTTGTTGTACTCACTGCATTTTTTCGTTCGGGATGTGCTTCTAATGTTTGTGAAACTTTATAAGCCAACTTAGAAAGGTTTTTGGATTGTTCATGATAATAATAGTGATCAAAATATTGAATGAGAAATAAACTGAGTAACAATAAAATAACAAAAACAAGTCCAACGATTGTCAACCATAATTTCCCTACTACTTTACGGAAAATCACTTATTTATGCACCTCTAATTTATAACCTACGCCCCAAACTGTCGTAATCATTTTCGCGGCTTTTGATGACACTTTATTTAGTTTTTCCCTTAATCTTTTGATATGAGTATCTACTGTCCGAAGATCACCAAAGAATTCATAATTCCATACATCATGAAGCAAGTCTTCACGACTGTAAACTTTGTCAGGAGAACTAGCTAAATAATAAAGTAATTCATATTCTTTTGGAGTTAAATTCACTTCAACACCGCCCGCAGTTACACGATGGGCATCATGGTCAATCACTAGGTCATCTAAGACAATGACATTTGATGCTGAATTCTTCTCTGTTACTAAATATGCTGTTGCAGATGCACGTCTTAAAACAGCTTTCACTCGATAGACAACCTCTCTTGGACTAAAAGGTTTCACAACATAATCATCTGCACCTACTTCAAACCCCTGAACCCTGTTTGACTCTTCTCCTTTTGCAGTCAACATAATGATCGGTGTAGATTTCGTCTCTCTAATGAGTTTTGATACTTCAATTCCGTCCATACCAGGTAACATTAAGTCTAGGATAATTAGATCATAGTCAAATTGCATCGCCTTTCCATAAGCTGTATCTCCATCCCCTGCTTCGTCTATCTTAAACCCTTCTCTTTCTAAGTACATTTTTAATAAACGACGGATTCTTTCCTCATCATCAACAATAAGAATTGTATATTCCCTTTCGCTATTCATTGGTTTCACCTCTCAACTCTTATTCCTTTCAACATTTTATCTGATTTTCTTAAAATTGACTATCTTTCTAATTACATGATAAGGAAACGAGTTGTTTCAATTGACAAATCTCATCTTCACTAAGAAAACGATATTTACCTACCGATACACCGGATAAAGTTAGAAACCCATATTGAATTCTTTTTAGATGGACTACTGGGTGACCAATGGCTTGAAACATCCTTCGTACTTGCCTGTTTCGTCCTTCATGAATGGTAATTTTAATCTTTGCTTGATTCTTTTTATTAATCAATATTTTTTCCACCTTTGCTGGTGATGTTACACCTTCTTCTAATTGAATTCCTTTTCTTAGTTGATCTAATTCAGCCTCTGAAGGATTTCCAGCAACAATCGCTTCATAGGTTTTATCCAATTCAAATCGGGGATGCATCAAACGATTAGCCAGTTCACCGTCATTTGTTAATAATAAGAGTCCCTCCGTATCATAATCTAATCTTCCAACTGGGTAAATTCTTTCCTGCAAACGGATCAGATCGATTACTGTTTTTCTTCCTTGAGGATCTTTCATGCTTGTAATCACTTTTTTTGGTTTATTTAATAATACAACAACCTTTTTCGTCTTTATTTTTATTTCTTTTCCGTTAACAAGAATTTGATCATGAAGAGGATCTACTTTAAAACCTAACTCAGTTACTGTCTTTCCATTAACCATAACTTGCCCATCAATAATTAGTTGCTCTGCTTTTCTTCTAGAAGCGATACCAGCTTCAGAAATGACTTTTTGTAAACGTTGCAATACCATCCCTACTTTATCCGTATTCATTATTATGTTCAGTTTATCACATATTTTTATCTTTCTTCAATGCTCTAACTAAAAAGGAATCTTTTGCAATTTTGATTAAAAATACAAAGAAACAACGATGAGAGATGCAATAATTCCGATTAAGTCCGCAAATAACCCAACTTTTATGGAATAACCTACTTTTTTTATACCAACTGCACCGAAATACACGGTTACGATAAATAATGTAGTGTCTGCACTTCCTTGCATGGTTGAAGCCAAACGGCCAATATACGAATCTGGACCATAACGAGCAATCAAATCAGTTGCGATCGCTAATGATCCTGTTCCACTTAATGGTTTCATAATCGCTAAAGGAAATACTTCCGTTGGAAAATGCAGCCAATCAAAGATTGGCTTAATAAGGTTAATGATGAATTGTAATGCGCCCGACTCCTGAAATATCGTAATGGCTACCATCATTCCTACAAGATGAGGCATAATTTGAATTGCCGTTGAGAACCCATCTTTTGCTCCTTCTACAAATGTTTCGTAGACACGAACCCGATTCCATATTGCAAATACCATAATTAAGCTAATAATACCTGGTATAATCCACATTGAAATAGAGGTAATTACAGATTGCATAATAACCCTCTTCTCATATAATGTTTTAGCGATTTCTGTTTCTATAGTAACGATCCAATAATAATGCTGCGATTGTAGAACAAGTTGTAGCAATTAAAGTAGTACCAACAATCTCTGTTGGGTTTACTGAATGGTAAGTCATACGAACGGATATGATTGTAGTGGGGACAATTGTTATACTGGATGTATTAATGGCTAATAATGTGGCCATTGAGGGAGATGCTTTCTCTTTAGTAGGGTTCAATTTTTGCAGTTCTTGCATGGCCTTTATTCCCATTGGAGTTGCTGCATTTCCTAGTCCGAAGATGTTAGCCGTCATATTTGATAAGATATACCCTACAACAGGGTGATTTTTAGGTAGCTCAGGAAATAACCAATGAATAAAAGGGCGAAGAAGTCGGCTTATCCATGTCAATAAGCCGGCTTCTTCAGCAATTTTCATCATTCCTAACCAAAAAACCAATATACTGATTAAGCCAAAACTAATCGTTACTCCTGTCTTTGCTCCTTCAAAAATTGCATGATTTAATACCCCGATATTACCGTTTAAGGCAGCCGTAAGAACTCCAAACAAAATGAGTACCAACCAAATCCAATTGACCAACTGTTAATCCCCTTTCCATACTCTTCTCCACACGCTTTTTACTGTTTCCGATAGCGTTTCTTTCTCTTTTTGAACTTGCAAAGGTATCGCACCAATAAATTTTTTCTCGAAATAAATTTTGATCTTACCAATATGATTGTTCAAATTCAATTGATCAGGTTGATTCAGCTCGATGACTTTTTTTATTTGTTGTTCTTCCCCAGGTTTTAATGGATATTTAAATTCTCGAATAGGGACGATATTTTTTTCTTTATTGTCTATTTTTATTTTTTTGATAATTTGATTGGTTTGAACAATTGGGGTTTGTTTATATTCTTGAAAGCCATATTCTAATAACTGAATGGAGTCATTCCAATCATCTGGTGCATTCAATGTGATAGCTGCTAATTGTACCCCATTTTTGGTAGCTGAGGAAGCTAAACATCTTTTCGCTAATTTGGTATAACCTGTTTTTACACCATCCGCATATTCATACATTTGTAATAATTTATTTTTGTTCAACCATTTTCGATCCCAAGGTTCATCTGCCAAAGGAGCAGTTTTTACCTTAGTACTAACAATTTTCTTAAATATTGGGTTTTTCAATGCATAGGCTGTTAAAATCGCCATATCTTTGGGTGTTGAATAGTGTTCTTTATGGTCTAACCCATGGGGATTCATAAAATGTGAACGAGTCATACCTAATGCAGCTGCTTTTTGATTCATCATAAATACGAATCCTTCTTCAGATCCCCCAATATGTTCTGCAATGGCAACAGCTGCATCATTACCTGATCGCAACATTAAACCATACAACATATCTTCTAACGTTAATTGTTCACCCTTTTTTAAATAAATCGAAGAACCCTCTGTGCCAAATGCATGATCACTTGTTGTCACCATATCTTTTAGATTTCCATTTTCAATGGCAACAATCGCAGTCATAATTTTGGTTAGACTAGCGATTCTCATTCGTTGATCTCCATTTTTTTCGTACAAAATTCGGCCACTATTCACATCAATTAATGCGGCACCCTGTGCACTAATTTCAATATGGCTCGAAGCAAATACAGATTGTGAGATACTCCAAAATAGAAATATGATAAGAATGAAAATCCTTTTCTTAGTTGCCAAAAACATGGTCTTCCTCCTAACTTGTCTAAAACAATATATATGCAAAATTCAAGTCAGTATGAATTTCTATATGACTCAAAGTAAAAAGCGCAATGTAATGCGCTTTTTATACAATAATATTGGTTTGGTTTGTCGTAGGATTTTGGTTTTGGTTGGATTGAACTTCACTTTTTGATTTTAAAGCATTTTGGATTTTATCAATAACTTGTGGTGCTAAATCCATTAACTTTTGGTAAAGATGAGTTTCAGAATCGAGCGGAAGTAATTGAACGCTAGTTTTCCCAACGACTAGGAAAGCGACAGGAGTGATCGATACCCCGCCACCACTACCACCGCCAAATGGTTTTTCTTGGTTTTTTGCGGAATTGTTTTGTTGATCCACATTATTTTCAAAACGGAATTCGCTTCCACCAGCAGCAAAACCAAAACCGACCTTTGATATGGGTAGTATCACTGTTCCATCAGGGGTTTCAACAGGATCCCCGACAATTGTATTTACATCAACCATTTCTTTTAAATTTTCCATTGCAGTCTTCATTAAGCCCTGTATCGGATGTTCTGACAAACTGAATTCCTCCTTTACATCCTTTTAAAAGATCCATATAGTTTAGAATACCCATCAACAAAGAAACTATGTACTCTTTGATAAAGTGATCAGATGTTTTCGATTTTTAAACCATTTTTTTACGAATCGAAAGATGATCTTGATTCCTAACGATACAATCGATCCAACCCGAAATCGAATCGTTGTTTCCAGAAACGTATGAAAAAGAATATTGTTAAACACGGGATGCACATTAAGGTTAGGTTTATCATCCAAGATAATATATTTGGAAAGGAAACCAATTAGGTTCCCTTTTATGCTCCAAATCAATCCTGCAAATATACCTGTTGCAACAGCCTCGTCCAACCCAATTTTAGTCTCCCATTTTAATTGATCAATATGAACCTTTTTAAGAAAATCCTTAAAAACCCCATAAAAATCGTCAATGCGTACTAATAATTTAGTGTAATCCCAACTCCACTTCTTGATCTTTTTTTTCGTGATCCGGTCTTTTTTTTCTTGCTGATTGATTAGATTGGAACGACTCTTATACTTCACGCCTTCATTTAGCGACTCCAAAACGACTAAAGAAACTATTTTCTTAATGTGAATGAACCGAAATAACCAACCATCCATTTCAATTCGGTCATCTTTGTCTTCTTTTTTTATACGAACTTGGATTTTAATCTCAGAAATAAGAGTAAGAAAAACAATCAAAAATAAAATAAAAATAAGCCATAGGAGTCCATCCATCCTTTATCACCCATGGGTAGTATTCCCAAATCTTTGAAATGAATACAAAAAAGAGGCTATAAAAAGCCTCAGTTCGTTAATCTCGTCGAAACAATTCAAATTCTTCATCTTCATCAACCATAATGTCCTCGGGTAAAGGTGGTAAATCATTTAAATTTTTAAGACCAAAATAATTAAGGAACTCCGTTGTTGTTCCATATAGTATTGGTCGACCGATTCCTTCCATTCGTCCTACTTCTTTAATTAACCCTTTACTTGTTAAAGTATTTATTGCTTTTTCCGATTTAACCCCTCTGATTTCTTCGATCTCTGAACGAGTAATGGGTTGTTTATAAGCAATAATTGATAATGTCTCTAAGGCTGCTTGGGATAGAGTGGCATGTGTAGGTGATGCAGCCAACCTTTCAAAATAAATCGCATGCTCAGGTAATGTGGTTAATTGATACATATTCGCCATTTGAATGATTTGAAGCCCCCGATTCTCTCTTCTATAATCAGCTTGCATATCATATATGATATCTTCGATCGTCTCTACATCAATTTCTAGAATTTGCGAGAGTTGTTTTGCTTCAATTCCTTCATCCCCTGCCACAAAAAGCAATCCCTCTATAGCAGCTTTAATTTTATTATAATCATAATCCATCAACATTCCCTCCTTTTTCCGATCATGGGGAATACTGAATTACAATATCATCAAAAGGGTTCTTTTGTATACAGATAATTTGTTTTTGTTTAATTAATTCTAATAGACTTAAAAACGTAATCACTATCTCTGATCGACAATAAACATCTGCAAGAAGGTCTGAAAAAAAAAGCTCTCTCCCTGATGATTGGAGTATTTGGATGATTTGTTCCATTCGATCTTTCATGGAAATTTCTTCTCGAGAAACCTTGCTAATTGGCTCTTTGTAAGAATAACGTTTTAATGCTTTTTGGAAAGTTTCGATTAGATGATAAATACTAATCCCTTCCACTGGATTTACTTCTCCTACCTCAACATAAGGTAAAAGATCGCTCGGTGCTTTAGTAAAAATTTTGCTTCTTGCCAATTCTTTTTCTCTTAAAGCCATTGATACTTCTTTATATTTTTTATACTCAATCAATCGCCGAACAAGTTCATCCCTAGGGTCTTCTTCTACATCTAAAATGAACGAACCTTGGAAAGAATGTTCATTTCGGCTTGGAAGTAACATTTTACTTTTAATTGATAATAGTGTAGAGGCCATTACTAAAAATTCACTCGCGATGTCTAATTTCAACGATTGCATAGTATCCAAATATTCTAGATATTGATCGGTAATTTTTGAGATTTGAATATCATAAATGTCCATTTCTTCTTTATCAATAAGGTGCAATAAAAGATCTAACGGACCCTCAAAGGTATCTAATTTTACCTGATATGACATACTTCCCTACCTAATTTCTTATAAATTTATTTTGATTGGATCGCCTTCTTGGCTTCAAATCTTTCAGGAACTATATCGTATTGAATAATATCATCATAAGTTTCTCTGCGTACAATCAGATCCGCTTTTCCGTCTCCTACTAAAACCATTGCTGGTCGCGGAACCCGATTATAATTACTTGCCATTGAATAATTATAAGCTCCAGTAGAAAAAACAGCTAGTATGTCTCCAGGTTCTGGTTGAGATAATTCAATATCCCAAATTAACATATCACCACTTTCGCAAGCTTTACCTGCAATCGATACCTTTTCTTTATGGTTGTTATTCATCTTGTTCGCAATGACTGCATCATATTTTGCTTGATACAATGCTGGACGTGGATTGTCCATCATTCCCCCATCTACAGCAACATATTTTCGAATATGGGGAATAGTCTTATTGGATCCTATCGTATAAAGTGTTGTACCTGCTTCCCCTATAATGCTACGACCTGGTTCAATCCATATTTCAGGAAAAGCTAAATTTCTCATAGTGAAATGTTTTTGAACCATTTCTACTAATGTCTGAACATAACTACGAATCGTTAAAGGTTGGTCCTCATCTGTGTAATGAATACCAAATCCTCCACCCGTATTTAGGATCGAGAATTCCATCTGAAATTGTTCTTTTAATAACTGATAAAAATCAGCGACACGTTCAATTGCTTTATCAAAACCGTTCATATCAAAAATTTGTGATCCAATATGAAAATGAAATCCTAAAAGTTTAATTTGCTTTGAATGATAAACCCTTTCCGTCGCTTGTAGAGCTTGATCGATGAGATTGAAACCAAATTTAGAATCTTCCTGACCTGTCTGGATATATTCGTGGGTATGGGCTTCAATCCCTGGACTAACACGGATTAATGCATTGACAACTTTCCCTTTTTCTCTTGCTATTCTCTCGATTAATTCAATTTCATAAAAATTATCAATCACAAATGCTCCAATTTCATTATCTATCGCCATTTCAATTTCTTCCATCGTTTTATTATTCCCATGAAAATGAATGCGTTCTTTTGGAAATCCAGATGCTAATGCTGTGTATAATTCTCCACCTGATACAACATCTAACGATAATCCTTCCTCATTCGCTAGATAGCATAAAGTCTTCGTACATAAGGCTTTACTAGCATAAGCAACCTGAGCTGATACATCTAGTTCTTGAAAAGTTGAAACGAATTCTCTCATTCGTCTTCTTATTTCCCACTCATCCAAAACATATAAAGGCGTTCCAAATTGTTTTGCTAGTTCAACAGTATCAACGCCACCAATTTCTAAATGTTGTTTTTCATTTATTCTACTCGTACCAGTGAAATACATAAATACTCTCCCATCCTTTTCATATGTCTAACTAAAAAGACTAGCTCATATTAATATGTGAATATATCATAATGATTTTTATTTTTCAATCATGATTTACTGTCGGTTCTGATTTTGTGGATGGACAATACTTGGTCTTTTATTCATAAATGGAACAGGTTTTCTCAGTAAAATATTCACCATCGCATGAAAATTAAAAGGAATAAACGGCCATAAGTATGGAGTATTTAAAGAATTAGTCATAGTTAAAACGATAAGCCAAATGGTTGTCGCAAACACAAAACCAGGAATCTTAAACAAATATACCGCTAACAAAAAGATCAGTCTAGCAATTTTATTGGCTAAACCCAATTCGTAACTTGGTGTAGCATACATACCTATCGCTGCGATGGAAAGATAAAGGATAACCTCGGGAACAAAAAGTCCAACTTTGATAGCAACTTCACCAATTAAAACCGCTGCGATTAACCCCATAGCAGTCGCTAGAGGTGTTGGGGTATGTACGGCTGCCATTCGCATGAGATCTATTCCTAATTCGGCTAAAATAAATTGAAAAAAAATGGGTATTTTTGATGTATCTTTAGGCCCAATGAACTCTAAAGAATGAGGTAGTAGATTCGGTTCATAAACATAGATTAACCATAATGGTAATAAAAATAACGAAGCTATTACCCCAAAAAAACGAATCCACCGAATATATGTACCTGTCATAGGGTTTTGTCTTGATTCTTCTGCATGTTGAACATGATGAAAAAAAGTTGTAGGAGTGATTATTACACCCGGAGAGGTATCCACATAAATTAAGACATGCCCTTCTAGTAAATGTTGTGCTGCAACATCAGGTCTTTCTGTATAACGAACCATCGGATAAGGATTCCAACTTCTACCAATCAAGAATTCATTTAATGACCTTTCTGACATTGGAAGTCCATCGATACTAATTTCTTGGATCTTTTGTTTAACTAAATTGACCAATCCTGGATCTGCCACGTCTTGTAAATAAGCGATACAAACATCAGTTTTGGATCGTTCACCAACTTGTTGTATTTCCATTCGAAGTCTTTCATCCCGAATTCTTCTTCTTGTTAATGCGGTATTTACGACAAGTGTTTCGGTAAAACCATCCCTTGAACCACGAACCACTCTTTCTGTATCTGGTTCTTGAGGTGTTCTTCCAGGGTAACTTCGTACATCAATTACTAATCCCTCTTTTTCACCATCAATCAACATAACTAATTGACCAGATAGAATATTGTCATTCGCTTCATTGATTGTCTTTATTTTATTTACTTGAATATGGGAAACATAAGTTTCAATTAAATGTTTTAAAGTATTCGGAACTAGATCTTCTCGCTTTAAATTCGCCAATTCTTTTAATATTTGTGTCATAACATCAGAATTGGCAAATCCATTCACAAAATAAATTGCAAAATCCTTTCCACCAAAATTCATTTCACGACATATTAAATCAAAACTTTTACCCACACCAAGCTTTTCATCCAATATATTTTTATTTTCTTCGATATCCCGAGATATATGAAGTGTTTTTTGCAGACTTTCTTCCGTTGTATCTATAGTAGCTGTTTCCGGCCCTTTTTTTTCATTTGTTCCATTGCTTTTTAATTTTATTCCCTTTTTCATGTTGTTCACCCCAATCTAAAATTGTTTGAATGGCCTTTAAGGTGATTGGAGAGCCATATTTAACCTGATCACGTCCCCCCATTTTTCCAATATCACCAATTCCAACAACCACAGGGATGTCTAGTTTATCTAAAATGTCAACAGTGTCGCCATAAATTCTTAACGGCCCTCCTACAGTGTCCCCGTCTTTATTCACTCCACTTTCAACCACTCTTCCATTTCGATCAACAGAAAAATCAATGGTTGTTCCTTCAACATATTTTGTATTAGAAGCAACAGCTACAGCACCTAATACCTCCATATCAGGATGTTTTGCAATGAATTCCATTGCTTTTTCCCCTTCTCCTTTATTACCTCGACCATTATCATCAAACATAACAAGAACCGGATCATAAGGAGTATTCTTAATCATTTCCACTAACTGTAAACCATTATATGGTGTCGGATTGCCTGAAGAACGAGAAATACATCGTCCCCCAATCATTTTTGCCACTTCTTCAATCACTTCTTTTGCAACCACATCTCCATCCGTGATAAATATGACTTTTCTCTTCTTATTCATCAAACCACCTATTACCCTTTAGGTTTAAAAATTAAAGCAGCAAAAAAACCAAAAACAATGGCAGATGATATACCTGCACTGGTAACTTCAAAAATGCCAGTAATAATTCCGACTAAACCATGCCGCTCCGCCTCAGCTAAGGCACCATGAACCAAAGCGTTTCCAAAACTTGTGATTGGCGTTGTGGCTCCAGCACCTGCGAACTCAATTAATGGTTCATATAATCCTAAACCGTCTAATATTGCACCGACGACAACTAGAGTGGACATCACATGTGCTGGTGTCATTTTCGTCAAATCCATCATCAATTGTCCGATTAGGCTGATAAGCCCTCCTACAAGAAATGCTGTCCAATATGTTCCCACTTTTTTAATCCTCCTCGTTTTCAATTGCAACAGCATGTGCAATACAAGGGATAGACTCTCCTTGTTGATATGAAATTGGACTCAAAAGCGCCCCTGTTGCAACAACAAGCACTTTGTTTAACTTCTTATTTTTCATTTGATTCATAATATAGCCATAGGTCACAGAAGCACTACTCGCACAACCACTCCCACCTGCAAAAACATTCTGATCTGGCGAGTAAATCATCAAACCACAATCATTATATACATCTGACATATCAAATCCTTGTTCGAATAACATTTGTTTGGCTAAAGGATATCCCACCCCAGCCAAATCACCTGTAACGATTAAATCATAGTCTATTGGCGTCCGACCGGTATCTTTAAAATGTTCCGCAATGGTGTATACTGCTGCTGGAGCCATTGCAGAGCCCATATCAAAAGGATCTTTAATTCCCATATCAATCACTTTACCGATTGTGGAATACGTAACCTTTGGACCTACAAGACCTTTTCCAATTACTGCAGCCCCAGCGCCAGTAACAGTCCATTGTGCATAAGGTGGTTTTTGCCCACCATACTCAGTAGGATAACGATATTGCCTTTCTGCTGTAGAATTATGACTACTACAACCAGAAAGAATATAATTGGCAAATCCACCCTCAATAAGTGAAGCGGCCAATGCTAAGGACTCCATAGAAGTGGAACATGCCCCATATACTCCTAAATATGGTATTTGAGTGTATCTTGCAGTAAATGATGCTGAAATAATTTGATTTAATAAATCTCCAGCAATCATCAGATCAATTTGACTATTGGTTAATCCTGATTTTTCAATCGCTAAATCGACTGCTTCTTCAAATAGCTTTCGCTCTGCCTTCTCCCATGTTTCTTGGCCAACATATGGATCTTCATGAATCACATCAAAATGTTCAGCCAATGGGCCTTGTCCTTCCTTAGGGCCAACAACAACTGCACTTGATAAAATTCGTACTTCTTCAAACCTCCAGGTACTTCTTCCAATTTGTCTTTGCATAAGTATCTCCTTCTATATTAACTTTACTAATGTTTTAATTAGGCCAATGACAAAAGCTGCCACAACTCCAAAAACAATGACGGATCCAGCCAATTTAAACATGTTACCACCAACACCTAATACAAATCCTTCAGAGCGATGCTCAATCGCAGCTGAAGCAATTGAATTCGCAAAACCGGTAACAGGTACTGCAGAACCTGCTCCAGCAAATTGACCAATTTTATCGTAAATCCCTAAACCAGTTAGCAAAACAGATATAAATACTAGTGTTGCAACTGTTGGATCTCCAGCCTTCTCTTTGGTAAATCCAAAATAATGAATATACATATTTTGAATAAATTGTCCCAGAAAACTAATCAATCCTCCTACAATAAATGCTTTTACACTGTTTAGAAAAACTGGTCGTTGTGGACGAAGCTGTTGTATCATTTGCTGGTATTGTCGTTTGGCTTCATTCTCTTCTCTTTTTTTTCCTGTAGAGTTTGTCATGATTGCAATTGCACCTCTTTTCTCTTATTTTGGAACATAGATGAGCCAGTGTAGTAATGAACCTACCACTTTGCCAAATACCATTGCCATTAAAAGAAATAATATGGCATTCGCCATATTTAATCGTTTTGCAAGTATGGGTAAAACATTGACTACTTCTGTTAAGGCTGCGGCAAACATTCCAACAAATACTCCATGAAATAACCCTAGGATAAACGTAACCATTTGCGGAAGTTTAAATGTAATCCCCCTTAAATCAATCCAAGTAAATGTTACGACCCCAACAACTAATGCCCTTTGAAACCAAGGAATATAATCAAATCCTTTAATCATCTGTGCAAGTCTTGGAATGATGTCAAGTACGGTGATGAAAGCGACAAAACCACTCCCCACGGCTAATCCTCCTGCCAATCCAACAAGGATGACAAGTATAGTTTTCCCGATGATCATCATTTTAAATTCTCTTCCTATTTTCTGTGTTTTCATTAAGAAATACATATTGATCTAGATTTTGTTGATACAAGAACATCTCAACTTCTAAAGGGCTTGGTTCCTCATTAATTTTCTTTTTGAAGACATGATTGAAGAAAAGTATCATCCCTAATCCTATTCCGAATGAATAAGGAATTTGTAATAGTAGTGGTCGCTCCTTTTCAATCCCAGTAATTAAATAATAAAGACGTTTATGTACTTCTTGCATACTTACATCATGGTGGAAATTCATGATTGCAACCCCTGAACCAACAAATAGAAGAATCCAAACAAATAATACGGCAATTAGGTTTGGTTTCTTCAACATTAATTTGGTGAGAATTTCTACAATGATTTCTGGTTGACCAATATTTCTTACGTCCACTTCGAAATTCTGTTTTATTATCTTAACCACTTTCATCATATCTATGACAACCAGATGCTGATCTTCAGGGGTAATTTGATGAATGGGTAATTCCTTTATTTTATTTTCCAATTCTTTCGGAGCAACGATTTGGGCAATATCTTTTAAAAGAATCAAATCGTCGGGTTTCGCATAATGGCGATTTCGAAAACGAAGATAAATGGTACTCATAATCCGATAATTCTCTCCTTTTTTAGGATATTTTTCCCTATCATTTTTTGTATCTACTATTAGTATGTTTGAAATCAGCTTAACCCATTCATTCTTCGAATAAAAATAGGCTTGTATGATTTTATAAGCTGCGACATAGCACGACTTGCAACTTTAGTTGCATAGCGTGACTTGTACCCTATGGGTGCTTTAGCGAGCGAGCTTTTATACCGATCGTTTATTCAAGGAAAGCCGTAATAAGGTTAGATGCAGCGTTAGAACATACAAGACCATATTTGGTTTGTATATTCAAATTCGCTTCCTTGTCCGTGTATTTACTCCCAAAATCTTATACTGATACGTCAAAAAAAAACCAATCGGATTATTCCAACTGGTCTTTAATCGTAGACAATATCTTTTTTTCTAACCTTGAAACTTGAACTTGAGAAATACCTAATCGCTTTGCTACTTCTGATTGAGTATAATCTTTAAAATAACGCAAATAAACAATTAATCTTTCTCTCTCGGATAAACCGCGTATCGCCTCATGTAACGCTAGTTTATCAAACCATTTTTCTTGAGAATCATCAGAGATTTGATCCATTAAAGTGATAGGATCTCCATCATTTTCAAATACCGTCTCGTGAATGGAAGATGGTGACCGACTTGCTTCTTGAGCAAATACAACATCCTCTGGGGAAATCCCCAATTTTTCAGCAATTTCTTTTACAGTAGGCAATCTACCTAATTCTTTAGATAGTTCGTCTTTCGCTTTTCTTACTTTATTTCCCGTTTCTTTCAATGACCGGCTAACTTTAACAGTACCATCATCACGTATAAATCTTTGAATCTCACCAATAATCATCGGTACAGCATAAGTAGAGAATTTGACATCAAAAGACATATCGAACTTATCAACCGCCTTCAGTAACCCAATCGAACCAATTTGAAATAAATCATCTGCTTCATAGCCACGACCTAAAAAGCGTTGAACAACTGACCAAACAAGTCGAGTATTATGATGAACAATCATTTCCCTTGCCTCTAGGTCACCGTTTTGACTTTTGATGATTAATTCCTTCATTTTTTCATCACTTAGGTAGGAGTGTTGAATACTTTTTAAATCTAGTTCCATAAATTCACCCCTAACTAATACGATTGTTGATTAACTTTTTTCGCAAGAAAACTTTTGTTCCTTTGCCTATTTCAGATTCCACTAACATTTCATCCATAAAATTTTCCATAATTGTAAATCCCATGCCTGACCGTTCTAATTCTGGTTTTGACGTATATAATGGTTGAAGTGCTTGTTCAATATCTTCAATACCTTTTCCTTGGTCCTCAATCGTAATCTCAATCATCGAATCTTTAAGCACCACATGAATCGTTACAGTTCCATCAGGATTTTCTTCATATCCATGAATGATTGCATTTGTAACAGCTTCAGAAACAACGGTTTTGATCTCATCAATCTCTTCTAATGTGGGATCTACTTGCGATACAAAAGAGGCAACCGCAACTCGAGCAAAAGACTCATTTTCGGATTTGGCTGCAAATTGTAATGTCATACGATTATGTAACAATTAAGCCACCCCCAATGACTCTAATGCATCAGATTCATTATCGTAAGCAGGTAGAATCTTAAATATACCAGATAACTCGAAAATTTTATAAATACTTGGTCTCACACAACAAATAGACATTTTTCCATTAAGCTGCCGAATTTTTTTATATCTTCCTAAAATCATTCCTAGACCTGAACTATCCATAAATGTTAATTTCTCTAAATTTAAAAGTAAATTTTTAGCAATCCCTTTTTCTAATTCTTTTTCAATTTTCTCTCGGATCTTTTCCGAAGTATGATGATCTAGTTCCCCTTGCAATCGTACAATTAAGGTACTTTTTTCCATTTCTATCTCGATATATACACTCATCGACTTTATTCCACTCCTTCTTCCCTGTTTTGTTTTCTTTATTCTACTATTCCTTTCTTAGTTCCTGCCTGGTGACAAAAGAACAAAAAAGACGAGATACCTCGACATAATGTGGCATCTCGTTGTCAAAAAAAGTAATTTCTATAAAATCCTTAGTCAACAAAGAATTGTTTTTTTAATACTTTCTTAAACATTTGAAAAAGGTTTGCCTTTGGTACTTCTTCAGCTGCGATTAATGGTATTTCATTGACTACTTTCCCAGCTTTAACAATCTGTAGTTTTCCTAAGATATCTCCTTTTTGAATAGGTGCTTGAATCTGATCTTTTATCACTAGAATCTGTTCAAATTCTTCTGTCTTTTCACCTTTTTTCAAAAGCACCCCGATTTGATAAGGGGCTTTTAATGGAATGATTGATTTTGCTCCTTTACTTACTTCAACATCGGTAATAAATTGATCCTTTTTGAATAAGACTTCATCCTTATATTGGTTAAACGCATAATCTAGTAATTCTGATATTTCCTTATTTCTAGTTTTTGAATCGGGTTCGCCCATCACTACTGCGATCACTCGAAATGTACCTTTCTTTGCAGTGGCAGAGAGACAGAATTTTGCTTCATTCGTATAGCCAGTTTTCAAACCATCGACACCTTGATAAAAACGAACAAGCCGGTTGGTATTGACTAACCAAAAAGGTTCTGGACTATCTTTCCGTAAGTAATCTTGGTAGATACCCGTAAATTCGGTAATTTTTTCGTGTTTTAATAGTTCCCTAGACATGATCGCAATGTCATAAGCTGTTGAATAATGATCGTTTTCAGGTAGACCATTGGTATTTACAAAATGAGTGTCCTTTAATCCTAATTCTTCCGCTTTCTTATTCATCATTTTTACAAATTCCTCTTCAGTTCCGGCAATATATTCTGCCATGGCGACGGTTGCATCATTACCAGAAGCAACTGCAATTCCTTTCAGTAAATCCTTTACCGTCATTTCTTCGCCAACCTCTAAAAAGATTTGGGATCCTCCCATTGAGGCTGCTTTTTCACTAATCCTTACCTTATCGTTAAAAGTTATTTTACCAGTATCAATTGCCTCCATGATTAATAACATGGTCATAATTTTGGTTATACTTGCTGGTGGCAACCGATCATGACTATTTTTTTCGAATAATACCGTTCCAGTATCTTGGTCAATTAATATTGCAGATCTAGCGTTTGGAGCTAAATTAATTTCTTCAGCATTTACCACTTGAAATGGGAATATGGAAAAGAGAAGAACAGTAATTACACCAAGAACGATATTTTTTTTCCACATTTTAACTCCTCCTTTTTTCTAATTTTTATTGTTCGCATATTGAGGAGAAATATTCCATTTTTGATAAAAATCTTTTTAAAAAAATGGGCTTGTATGTTCTAACGCTGCACCTAACCTTACGGCTTTCCTTGAATAAACGATCGGTATAAAAGCTCGCTCGCTAAAGCACCTATAGGGCACAAGTCATGCTATGCAACTAAAGTTGCAAGTCGTGCTATCTCGTAGCTTATAGAACATACAAGTCAGTGATTCGAAAATAGTGCGTTTGTATATTCCATAAGCAGCGATTTTTGGGAGTGAATTTCTTTCTTATCATTTTCATTCAAAGAAATACACGGACAACGGAGATGCGTTGGAATATACAAACCTAATATTCTAATCATATAAAAAAAAGGGAGCTATTGCCCCCAAAATCATATATTTTCTTAACCTCGAACCTCATCATACGAATAAATTATTTAATAACATTATATATTAATGGTCGTGTGAGTGGTTGCTCTTTTGAATAACCATAAGCTTCTCTTAATTTTTGTACAGATTCGAACGGATTCTCCTGATTACTATGAAGAATGGCAATTGTATCACCAACTGTAACTTCATCACCAACTTTTTTCTTTAACGTGACTCCTACAGAATGATCGATTTGATCCTCTTTTGTTGTCCTACCAGCTCCTAAATACATAGCGGCTATTCCTACAGCTTCAGCATCAATCGCTGCAATATATCCATTTTGTTCCGCTTTAACTTCTATATGATATTTGGAATCTGGAAGCTTTTCAATATGATCAACCATCTCTGTATTCCCATGTTGTGCTCTAATAAATTGTTTAAAACACTGATATGCTTCACCATTTATAAGGTTTTTTTCTAGTTCCATTTTCGCAGTTTCATAATATGGGTATCTTCCGGCTAATAGCACCATCTGTACTGCTAATTCGAGTGACAGAGTTTTAAGATCCTCTACATTTTCACCTCTTAAAACCCGAATGACTTCTTTTATTTCGTTTGCATTTCCGACCTCGAAACCTAAAGGCTGATTCATGTCACTAATGATTGCTACAGTATTCCTCCCCAACTTTTTACCGATACGAACCATTTCCTTTGCAAGAGCCTCAGAATCCTCTAATGTTTTCATAAAGGCTCCACTACCTGTTTTTACATCGAGGACAATACTATCCGCTCCTGATGCAATTTTTTTGCTCATGATGGAGCTAGCAATTAAAGGTATCGAGTCAACCGTCGCGGTAACATCACGTAATGCATATAATTTCTTATCAGCAGGTGCTAAATTTCCTGTTTGTCCGGCAATCGCGATTTTATATTGATTGACATTTGCAATGAATTCCTCTTTTGACATTTCAACTTGAAAACCAGCGATTGACTCTAATTTGTCGATCGTACCTCCCGTATGTCCTAAACCTCTACCTGACATTTTTGCAACAGGGACGCCAACCGATGCCACTAACGGAGCTACGATGAGGCTGGTTTTATCACCTACTCCCCCTGTTGAGTGTTTATCCACTTTATGCCCATGAATACCTGACAAATCGATCGTATCACCTGAATTAACCATCGCCATCGTTAGCATAGCTGTTTCATCTGCTGTCATTCCCCGAAAGTAGATCGCCATGAGTAAAGCAGACACTTGGTAATCAGGAATCTTTCCTTTAGTGTATTCTTCAATAAAAAAATGGATCTCTTCTTTTGTTAATTCCCCTCCATCTCTTTTTTTATGAATAATATCAACCATTCTCATTTTCCCATTCCCCCTATTTTAATACTTGTAAAAAACTCTTCCCATATTCCGGTTTTTTTACATCAAAAATGTCAGCAATCGTTGCCCCGACATCTGCAAAGGTTCCTCTTATTCCTAGATCAACTCCACCGTTTAACTTTTTGCTATAGACTAACAATGGAACATATTCCCTCGTATGGTCTGTTCCTGTATGAGTAGGATCATTCCCATGGTCAGCCGTAAGGATCAGAAGATCATCTTCTTTAAGAGCAGCAAAAAGTTCTGGAAGTCTGGCATCAAACTCTTCAATTGCTTTTCCATAACCAATTGGATCACGACGATGCCCATACAACATATCAAAATCTACTAAATTGGTAAAAAGTAAACCATGAAAGTCTGATTTCAGTCCCTCAACGGTTTTATCCACTCCATCCATATTTGACTTCGTTTTTATTGCCTGTGTAACCCCTTCACCAGAATAAATATCTGAAATTTTGCCAACTGCTATCGAGTCAAGTCCTGACTCCGCTAAATAGTTCATAACCGTTTTCGCTGGTGGCTTTACCGCATAGTCATGTCGATTAGCAGTTCGTGTAAAATGACCAGGCGTACCAATAAAAGGTCGTGCAATTACTCGGCCTACCGCATGTTCTTCATCCAGAGTCATCTCTCTCGCAATTTCACATATACGATATAATTCATCGAGGAGAACAATTTCTTCATGGGCTGCAACTTGAAAAACGCTATCTGCTGAGGTGTAAACGATCACTGCTCCCGTTTTCATATGTTCTTCCCCTAATTCTTCAATAATCTCAGTCCCTGAAGCGGGTTTATTCCCAATTACCTTTCTTCCAATTCGTTCTTCAAATGGTTTAATTAAGGAATCCGGAAAACCATTGGGATACGTTTTAAAAGGGATATCAATTTTTAAACCCATTATTTCCCAATGGCCGGTCATTGTATCTTTACCAACCGATACTTCTTTCATTTTTCCAAATGAAGCAATCGGTTGCTCTACTTTCTTTACTCCCTGGAGAGGGAAAATATTCCCTAAACCCATTTTTTCTAAATTTGGTACATGTAAACCGTTTATTTGTTCGGAAATATGTAGAAGAGTATTAGTTCCCCGATCACCAAATTTTTCGGAATCGGGTAGTTCACCTATTCCAACACTATCCAATACTATTAAAGCAACTCTTTTAAATGGATTCATATTTTTCCTTCCTTTCCCATCATAATATTATTAGTTTGACCAGAATTGAAATCGGGTATTCGACAGATGTCTGACAACTCAAATTGGAGAAAAAGGTACTTCATGAAGTACCCCTACGCCCTGGGATGAGCTTTTGAATAAACTTCTTTTAACTTTGATCTTGTAATATGAGTATAAATCTGTGTTGTGGAAATGTCAGCATGACCTAACATCTCTTGAACAGATCTGAGATCTGCACCGTTTTCTAATAAATGGGTTGCAAAAGAATGTCTTAATGTATGAGGTGTAATTTGCATTTCAATGGAAGCTGGTTTGGCATATTTTTTTATAATTTTCCAAAATCCTTGACGTGTTAAACGATTACCATGATGATTCACAAATAGTGCTTCTTCTGCTTTTCCTTTAATTAATTTATTTCGAGCATGGTCTAAATAAAATTGAATACTTTTTATCGCTAAACTGCCTAATGGAACAATACGTTCTTTTGACCCTTTTCCAAAACATTTCACAAAACCCATCTTCATGTTTAAATCATCAAGATTTAATGCAACTAGCTCAGAAACACGTATACCTGTCGCATACAATAATTCTAACATAGCCCGGTCCCGAATACCTACTGGTGTTTTTAGATCTGGCATATTTAATAAACTTTCAACCTGTTCAACGGTAAGGACTTTTGGTAAGCGTTTATCGATTTTTGGAGATTCGAGATTTTGCGATGGATCTTTTTCGATGATCCTGTCTCTTACTAAAAATTGATAAAATGCTCGAATTGATGCAAGGTTTCGGGATATCGTAGTTGTTGCTCTTCCTTTATTTTTTAATGATAGTAAATATCCAATGATATGTGAACGATTGGTATCTTCAATGGAGGAGATTTCATAAGTCTTTAAAAATTTAAAATAGGAGATTAAATCTCTTCGATAGGAGTCCAATGTATTTTGAGCCAATCCCTTCTCTACCAAGAGATAATGGATAAATTGCTCGATTAATCTTTCCATCTACGACTTTCTCCTTTATATAGGTTTTTCTAGTACGTTTATTTATTCAACATTACTAGCAGAACTCCTTCTAAAGAAAGAAAATTTAATATCCTCCATACCAATAAAAAAGTTTCAGACGTTCGATCATACTTTCGTTTTGTAATTGTAAGTGAGATTGAAAAGAAGAATCAATTACTCCATCAACCTTTATCGAATGCCCTATTGGCTCCTTAAATTGATCAGGTTCAATCCATGTGTTGACAATGAGAACTACCCAATACATCAAGATCGTAAAAAGCAAAAAGACAAATACTAATAAAAACCACTCAATTAATCTTTTTAATGTGACAAACAAGATCTTCAACTCCCTAGTTTTTAATAAAATAGTATAAAAAGGCTATTCAAAGATAGCCTTTTTATACTATTTTATTAGATTGTCCTTAATTTAAAACCTGATGAAGTGAAACATAAGTTAGATTTAAAGCTTTAGCCACTGCTTCATAAGTAACTTGTCCATCAATTACATTTACTCCGCGAGCCAATGCACGATTTTCCTTTATCGCTCTTTCGTAACCTTTATTTGCGATTTCAAGTGCATAAGGGGTTGTGACGTTAGTTAAAGCTAAGGTGGATGTTCTAGCTACAGCACCAGGCATATTGGCAACAGCATAATGAACAACTCCATGCTTCACATAAGTAGGTTCATCATGAGTCGTTACTCGATCGATTGTTTCAATAGAACCTCCTTGGTCGATCGCCACATCAACGATGACAGAACCTGGAGTCATTGTTTTTACCATCTCTTCTGTCACTAATTTTGGGGCTCTTGCTCCAGGAATAAGGACAGCTCCAACTACCAAATCTGCTTTCTTGACAGCTTGAGCAATATTATAACTATTAGACATTAACGTATTGACTCTACCTTGAAAAATATCATCAAGATATCGTAGACGATCAGCATTTAGATCAATAATGGTTACATTGGCACCTAAACCGATCGCCATTTTGGCAGCATTCGTACCTACATGCCCTCCGCCTATAATGACTACTTCTGCCGGAGGAACTCCAGGAACTCCACCTAATAAGATTCCTTTACCTCCTTGCGGTTTTTCAAGAAATTGAGCACCAATTTGAATAGACATTCTACCTGCCACTTCACTCATTGGCATTAATAAGGGTAAAGAACCATTATCAAGTTGAACGGTTTCATAAGCGATAGCTACAACTTTCTTTTCAATTAATGCCTTGGTTAACTCAGGTTCTGGTGCTAAATGTAAATAGGTAAATAAAATCAAACCTTCACGAAAATAGTCATATTCTGAAGGAAGAGGCTCTTTTACTTTCATGACCATATCAGCTTGATCCCATACTTCCTTGGCAGAGTTAAGAATAACAGCTCCTACTGCTAAATAATCTTCATCAGTGAAACCGCTTCCAATTCCTGCACCTGTTTCAATATAGACCTGGTGACCAGCCCTTTGTAAAGTTTCTACTCCTGCAGGTGTAATGGCTACACGATTTTCGTTATTTTTAATTTCTTTTGGAACTCCGATCCGCATACCGTTTGCTCCTCCCCTAAATATAGATGTAGAATTTTTAGAATTACAACTATATTCTCTATCTTACCACTATATTCTTAAATGGAATAGTTCTATTGTCTTTTTTTCTTACATTCACTGCAAATACCATTAAAGATCAAGCGATGATCCAAGATATCAAAATCAAATTGCTTCTCAACCCGTTCTTCAATCGGTCCTAGCCAATCTTCGTTAATTTCTTCTACTTTCCCACAATTAATACATACTAAATGATGATGATGATGCTCAGCTTGTTCCGAGCGAAACTCATACCTTGTCACATTATCGCCAAAATTTAATTTTTGCAGAATATTTAATTCACTTAGTAACTCTAATGTACGATAGACAGTTGCTAAACCAATATCAGGAACCTTTTTTTTGACTAATAGAAACGCATCTTCTGCACTTAAATGACCTTCTTCATTCTCGATTAAAACCCTTATCAGTGCCTCACGTTGAGGAGTAAGCTTAAAATTATACGAATGAAGCTGTTGTTTTATTTTTTCGATACGTTTTTCCATAACGTACCACCTCCTCCAGCATCTAACCCTGATTATAACAGGCTGGATAAAAAAGTCAATGAATTGAAAATCAGTTGATAATCAATAGATTTCTAGCGAATTTTTAATAAAATAAATTTGCCATACTTCTCATTAAATATGGTGATACAAAGGTTTCAAATCCGGAAGCAACAACTAAGATCGCAGCCATCATCATGATCAGGGAAAAAAAGGATAAAAAGGGCTGATGAATAAATGGAGTATAAGGGTTCCTTTTTATTCTTGAAAGTACAAGAGATAATGAAAAAGCAATTCCCGCTACACTAGCAATGATATAAGCTGGAACAATCAAAAGGTTTTGCGGTAAGATCGAAACAAAAGAAAAAACAAATCCCTTCCACTGTAATTGTGAGATCAAAAATGAGACCGTAAAGCCAATCACAAATCCTTTCATAAAGATTAAAATGAGAATCAGTGGCATTCCAATAATCGATAATCCCAAAAACCAGATCATTCCCAAATACTTTAAATGCTCAAAAATCACTTGTTTTAAAGCAACCTTCGTTGAAAAAACTGCATCTCCATTACTCGTTAAACCATGAAAAAATTGACTTAGATATCCGATCATTTCTTGTTTTTGATTCGACGATAATGATTGGATAATTAAAGATCCATAAATCACACCCATGATAAATAAGATGATCGTAAAAATATATAATGAAAAATGTTGCTTCACATAGTTTCCAATTTTATCATTGATTGGTCGTCGTCTCATAAAAATCCCTCCTTGTCCAACTTAATACATCATATGTTGGACAAGGTAAGAATATGAACTAATTTAAGACTTTTCCATAAAAGCCCCCTCCACCCATTTCAACCACTAATTGTCCTGCTCTCGCCTTGATGATCATATCAGCGATTGGTTCTGAAACAACAGTCAATAAATCTTCCTTTTTCACACGATGGATAATATTCATTTCATTTCCAAAATGCTCAAGTAACCGAGCTAAAGTTTTTGGACCAAGTTTCGGGATAAATTCTAAAGGTACTTGATGAATATAGGATGGACGATATTCTGGGTGCTTAGGCTGAGATAAGGTTGCAATTTCTTCAATACGATTGGAAACACCCTTTATGATCCGTTGACTACCACATTTGGGACAAACTGTTTCGTTTGTAATTAATGTCTCGCATTTTGCACAACGACTCTTATGATATTTACCAAGTTTCGGGTCTAGCCCATAATTGCTGATTACTTTTCTTCCATCTTTTCGCTTTAAGGCCAACATTAGTTCTTTAAAACTCGGTGTTTCCATTTGTATCTCATTATATTCCCTTCCGATTTTCACTAATGAATGAGCATCAGAATCGGTAACAAAAGTGTAAGGATGTAATTCCTCAATTTGATCTGCCATCTCCGTGTCAGAACTTAAGCCTAATTCAACGGCATCAATCAACGACAGATCAAGAACTTCTTCCATTCTTTTACAACAATTCCCATACACTGATTTAAATGGAGTAAAGATATGAGCTGGGATAAAAAGCCCTTCCCTTACTTTTGTCTCCTTCTGAAGTTCTTTTGTGGATACATATAAGCGTTGTGAACTCAATTGAATATTCTTCATCCGTTTTTTCAACCAATCGGAAAAAAGAACCATATCTTCAAAATAAGGAAGGAATACAAGATAGTGAGCTTCTCCTCTATTTTCCTCTTTTATTTCAATCTCAGAACCTAAAAGAATCGTTAAATCTTGATAACGCAAACCACCTTCAGCTAATTCTTGTATTATTCCTTCTTGAAGTAAAGACTGAATCTCCTTTTGAACCAAAGGAGAATGGGCATCGATGATCCCGATCATATCTAATCCTTTACGATGATATGCCTCTTGAATAAGATTGCGAAACGTCAAGTTTTTAGAAGCACTTATCTTTATAGGCTTTTTTATTTCTGTCCATCCAATATGAATATGCAAATCAGCAAAATAAGCTTTCATTTTTCCCTACCCTTTAGTAGCATCATTTGCAAGTAGTAGATCGAGATAATTGTTTTTGCATCTACAATTTTCCCCTTTTCAATCATCTCTATACTCTCGTCTAATGTCAACTCTACAAGTTCTACAAACTCATCTTCATCAGGAGTAGCTTCTCCTGCTTCAATTCCTTCTGCATAAAATAAATGAATGAATTCATCGGCAAATCCAGGGGATGTATAAAATTTGCTAAATGGTGTCATATTGGTAGCAACATAACCGGTTTCTTCCTTTAATTCGCGAATTGCGCATAATTTTGGATCTTCCCCTGGTTCTAATTTTCCTGCGGGAATCTCATATAGAAATTGATTCATTGGTTTTCGGTATTGTTTGACCATCAGAACCCGATTTTCTTTGGTCACAGCAAGAATTCCTACAGCTCCTGGATGACGAACAATTTCTCTTGTGGCATGTTTTCCATTTGGTAACTCTACTGTATCAACAAATACTTTAATAATTTTCCCATCAAAGATTTGCTGACTTGATACTGTTTTTTCTACAAATTTTTGGTTCAATGTTTATTCCCTTCCTTCAACTTAGTTATAACTTGTCCAACATCGACATATGATCTTACTAAGTAAAAATCATCTATCATTTTATATCAGGAGGTCTCAATATGAAAGTATATAGAAATCAAAATCAACTTAGGATCATCGGAAAAGCTTGGGAAATTAAAGCGAAACTCCGTGAGCTTTCCCAGTCCACTTTAACGGTAAAAGAATATTTGAGCAAGTTTCGTTACGAATAAAAAGATTTTTGGTATTGATGTGCAAAGTAAGCAGCACTAGCAACGAAGTCGAAAAATAACGGGTCATCTTTCACTGTACGCCCCATTGAAGTGATTACCTTGGGATATTTTTGAAGTATCTCGATAACATCAGTTTCTTTAAGTGTTACGGGTATAAGATTATGTTTCGTTAATGTTACTTTTTTTAATAAATCAAATATTTCGGGGTAATCTTTTTCCAACCATACAGGGAATGGAACAGCACTTGAAGTTAAACTAATCGTTTGCAAAGCAGTTATACTATGATGACTAATTCCTCTATGCCGAGAACGTTGATCCATCTCACTGGCACGGATGATTGAAATAGGATAACCTTTTAAAATATTGACTGCATTAATGATTTCCCCATGTTCAACTCCTGTATGCCCTAACCATGTCCCGGTTCCAACAATACCAGGACCCATTACTACGACAGCAATATCTGCATGTAAAAGATGTTTTGCAGCTAATAAACCTGTATATATATTTACTGCTTCAAGATCGCCACCAAAAGAATGGCCGATTGTGATCGTATAATCGAGCCATTTTTTTTCTTTTAAGATCGCCACATGCTTACTGAATGAAATTGGAAGTGATCCCCCGTCCGTCATAATATAAACGATCCTACGAGGAAAAAGATCTTCTTGTATTTCTAACTGCCGAATCATGGTTACGACAATCGGCAGCATACTATGTAATTCACCAATTAGAACAGGCAAACCTTCGAGTGACTTAGGTTCAGTAAATAGATCATGATAGGGACTTGATTGTTCCTCACAGGACAAAACTGAAAATTGATAAGGAGTATAACGAAGCTTCATGATATGTCCATTTTGTTTTTGATTATTGATTAAATCGCTCTGATATTTAGTCAAGGGAATAGCAACAAAATCGTATCCTCCTGTACCTAGTCGGAGGTGAGTTGCCGTTTGATTCAGGATCACTTCATCCCCTGTTTCTAAGCGATCCCCAAATTGTAAATAATGGATTGCTTTTACTTCTTTATCTCTTATATCAATTTTAACAATTTGAATTTTGTCCGTTTCCTGAAGTATTTCAACCACTTTTCCCTTTCTCCATTTGATCATCCTGATCCCCCCTTTTCAGCATATGAGCATTTTCTTCATTCCATTACAAAAGAGTAGAACCAGTATATTTATCAAATAATGAAAAAGAAGTATTCAAATTGTTCTGTAGACACAACAGGAGGATGAATATGACATTGATTGCAATAGTAAAATCAAACGAAGTCGATCGAATCACTACTTTATTGGACAAAAATGGATATGAAGGCCGCTATACCTTGGAAAAACAATCTTCTAATACAGAAGAAATATCGGTAGTAATCAATGAGGATTATGATGATTTATCCGGCCTATATGAAATCCTCAATAGCGAAGGAATTGTAGTTCTCGATCAATATGATACAGAAAGTCCTCTCTACCAATCTTATGGATTGATGGATGAGGCAGATTGTCAGGATGAAGAAGAAAATTACTTTCCCATTCCAATCCCAACCCATTTTGTTCAAGATCCCATTGAAGATCAATTATAGGAATTGAAAAACTAACCGTTTATTCAAGGAAAGGTGTAAGGTTAGAAGTAGCGTTAGAACATACAAGTCAGCTGTTTTATATATTCCAACGTGCTCTGTTGTCCGCCACTTTATTTAAATAATGATTGGGTGAGAAAGTGGCTCCCAAAAGTCGCTGCTTATGGAATATACAAACCCACTATCTTAAATGTTGAAAAAAGCCTTGGTCACTACAAAACCAAGGCCTTTATCATATATCGATATTTTCTATCAATTTTGTTTTATTAACGAAATCACCAATTCTGCCGTCTTGACCAATTCACGAATCGGCATTCTTTCTTTCGTGGTATGGATATTTTCATAGCCAACCCCTAGGTTAATTGTTGGTATGCCATAACCATTCAACACATTGGCATCACTGCCACCACCACTGGAAAGGATTCTTGGTGACCTTCCGATCTCAATCATTGCTTGTTTTGCTTTTATAACAAGAGGATGATCTTCTTCAAAACGAAAAGCAGGATACATAATTTCAGAATGAAAATCAACCGAAGTAGAGAATTTGGAAGCTGCTTCTTCAAATGCTTTTTTCATATGCTCAACTTGCTTTAACAATTTTTCTTCTACTAAACTTCTCGCTTCAGCAAAAATCTCAACAGAATCACAAACGATGTTGGTAGCTGATCCTCCCTGAAATTTCCCAATATTTGCTGTGGTTTCAGAATCAATTCTCCCTAACTTCATCATCGAGATGGCATGACTGGCCACTTGAATTGCACTGATACCATCTTCTGGATTGACACCAGCATGGGCTGATTTACCTTTTACGATGACATGAATTTTGGCTTGAGTTGGTGCAGCCACAATAATATCTCCCACTGGCCCGTTGCTATCCAAGGCATAACCATAGTCTGCTTTTAGTAACTCTTTTTGTAGATAACGAGAACCCTTTAATCCAGACTCCTCACCAACCGTAATTAAAAATTGAACTTTGCCATGAGGAATCTGTTGTTCTTTCACCACTCTGATTGCTTCCAACATTGCTGCAATTCCTGCTTTGTCATCACTACCTAAAATTGTCGTACCATCAGAAACAATAGCCTCACCTTCAACGGCTGGTTGAATTGACTTTCCGGGTGTTACCGTATCCATATGGGAAGTGAAATAAATGACTGGTTGATTCTCCATCCCATCTGTAGGTTCGAACGTAATTGCCAAATTACCTGCACCATGTCCTGTTCTCTGCATCGAATTATCTTCAACGACTTGTAACCCAAGATTGGAAAACTTTTGCTTTAACAAATCCGCAATTGCTCTTTCATTTCCTGTTTCACTATCCACCTTGACTAGCTCAATGAATTCTTCTACTAATCTTTGTTGATGAATCAACGTTATATACCTCCATGTAAAAATTTAACTGCGCATAAAATTCATTTTATCATGGAGATTTTTCAAAAACCATTCTGCCCTTACACTGTTTATCTTTAAAGAGTTTCGATTTATAATCTGATGTTGACGATTATACTTTCGCCAAGTTGAGTCTTCTTGATCTTCTTCAATCAGCTGAATCCCTTTCTTTTGAAATAAGTCATTAAGTACCTTTTTCTCATTTTTCTTTTTTAAAAGAATATATAATTGATTATCCACGGTCACTTACTCCTCTATTTCCCAATTTTTAACCAACAAGTGATGGATTCGAAAAGATTGACTATTTGCCAATCTTATCGAATCCAATTTTCAACTTTTAACATCGAAAACGAAATAATTGCGCAAAATTACATTTTAGAGTGGAATATTTCCGTGTTTCTTTGGCGGTCTTGTTTCCTTTTTATTTCTTAACATTTCTAATGATTGTTTTAATTTTCTTCTCGTTTCTCTTGGATCAATGACATCATCAACCATTCCCATTGCTGCGGCAACATAAGGATTGGCAAATTTTTCCCTATATTCGGCAATTTTCTGCGCTCTTGTCGCAACGGGATCTTCACTTTCTTCAATTTCTTTACTGAAGATAATATTGGCTGCCCCTTCAGGCCCCATCACTGCAATTTCAGCATTTGGCCAAGCAAAGACTAGATCAGCACCAATCGATTTACTATTTAAAGCCACATAGGCACCACCAAAAGCTTTACGTACGATCACTGAAATTTTAGGTACTGTAGCTTCCGAATAGGCATATAGAATTTTAGCCCCATGACGAATAATTCCGCCATGTTCCTGATTAACCCCTGGGAAAAATCCTGTTACGTCAACAAATGTAATAATTGGAACATTAAAGGCATCACAGGTACGAACAAATCGAGATAGTTTATCTGATGAATCGATGTCCAATCCCCCAGCCATTACTTTCGGCTGATTTGCAACGATTCCAACACTTTGTCCTCCAATCCTCGCAAAACCAACAACTACGTTTTTCGCAAAATTAGCATGAACTTCCATAAATTCGCCATGATCCACAACTAGTTCGATTACATTGCGAATATCGTAAACTTTCGTTTGTGAAATCGGAACGACATTGATCAATTCCTCACACCAACCATCATCCTCTTTTTCCATTGGTACTCGAGGAGGATCTTCTAAATTATTTTGCGGGAGATAGCTAAGAAGTTGACGTACTTGTTCCAATGCTTCTGGTTCGGATGGTGCAGTAAAATGTGCATTTCCACTAATCGTCGAATGAACTTTTGCTCCGCCTAAATTCTCGGCACTAATTTTTTCACCCGTTACCGTTTCAATTACTTTTGGTCCTGTAATAAACATTTTACTCGTATTCTCAACCATAAGTACAAAGTCCGTAATAGCTGGTGAGTAAACGGCCCCACCAGCACTTGGTCCCATAATCACAGAAATTTGGGGAATCACTCCAGAGTAGATCGAGTTACGATAAAAGATTTGGCCGTAAGCATCTAAAGAAACCACACCTTCTTGAATCCTTGCTCCACCAGAATCATTTAATCCAATCACAGGACAACCATTTTTTGCAGCCAAATCCATAATATTTGTGATCTTCTTTGAATGCATCTCCCCTAATGCTCCACCAAAAACAGTGAAATCTTGGGAAAAAACATAAACTCCACGTCCATTTATTTTCCCATATCCTGTTACAACACCTTCACCTGGTGCTTCCATTTTGTCCAAACCAAAATGTGTACCACGATGCTCAATAAAAGGATTTAATTCAACAAATGTTCCATCATCTAACAAAAGTTCAATTCTTTCTCTAGCTGTTAATTTCCCTTTATCGTGTTGGGCGTCGATTCTCTTTTGTCCACCACCTAACTCAACCTTGCTTCTTCTTTTCGCTAACTCTTCAATTTTACTTAACATACTTACTCCCCCTTAATTCTTTTCACAGAGTTCAATCAATACTTTATGTGAAGATTTTGGATGGATAAAACCGACTTTTGTATCATGAGCTCCCCTTCGCGGTTGATTTTGTAATAGTGAAATTTGTCGTTCTTGTAATTTAGAAAATTGATCAACAATATCCTCTACCTCAAAAGCTAAATGATGAATACCTTCCCCTCTCTTTTCAATATGTTTATAGATCGGACTTTCTTGATGTAATGGTTCAAGAAGCTCAATCCTAACGCCACCAGCTTCAAAAAATGCTACCTTAACACCTTCGTCTAAAACCTCTTCCATGCCAAGGAATGTTAACCCAAGAATCTCTTTGTAAAAAGGAACTGCTTCATCTAAACTTTTTACCGCAATCCCTATATGATCGATCTTTTTGACAGAGGTAGATCTAGTCTGTTTGCTGTTTTTTTTTTCGATATTGTCTCGTATAAAATCCGCTATTTCCTTCATAGAAGCACCTGGTGTAAATATTTCTGCAATCCCATGTTCTTTTAAAAATGGAATATCATCATCAGGGATAACACCACCCCCAATCACCAAGATTTCCTCGGCTTGATTCTCTTTTAGAAGTCTCATGACTTCAGGTAATAATTCATTATGAGCACCAGATAAAATAGAAAGACCGATACAATCTACATCTTCTTGAATTGCTGTTGCTACAATTTGCTCTGGAGTTTGTCTTAGACCTGAATAGATAACCTCCATCCCTTCATCTCGAAGCCCTTGAGCAATCACAAGAGCCCCACGATCATGACCATCTAAACCCGGTTTTGCGATTAAAACTCTTATCGTTTTATTCATCATTACCCCTCCCATTTAATTTAGCCGATATTCACCAAATACTTCTCGAAGAACATTGGTTATTTCACCGAGCGTTGCATATGCTTTCACAGCATTTAGAATATAGGGCATTAGATTTTCGTTTGTTTTTGCCGCTTGACTTAATTCACTAAGTCTTTGATTTACGGCATCGTTATCCCTTGTCTTTCTTAGCTCTTTTAATTTCTGCGCTTGAATTTCTCCAACGATAGGATCAACTCGATAGATTTCTGGTTTTTCATCGTTTTCAATTTGATAAGCATTTAAACCTACAATGATTTGCTTTCCAGATTCAATATCTCGTTGATAATCATACGCAGCTTTATGAATTTCACGCTGAATATATCCTTGCTCGATTGCTGCCACTGCGCCACCGAACTCGTCAATTTTTTGTAGATAGGACCAAACCTCTTTTTCAATGGAATCTGTTAAAGCTTCAACATAATAAGATCCTCCTAAAGGATCGACTGTATCCGTAACTCCTGTTTCATTCGCAATAATTTGTTGTGTACGAAGAGCAATTCGCGCAGAAGCTTCCGTTGGTAAAGCCAATGCTTCATCTCTAGAGTTGGTATGAAGGCTTTGGGTTCCACCTAAAACCGCAGAAAGTGCCTGAAGTGCTACTCGGACGATATTGTTATCTGGTTGTTGTGCTGTTAATGTTGAACCAGCAGTTTGGGTGTGGAAGCGAAGTTGCATTGATTTTGGATTTTGGGCATGAAAGCGCTCCTTCATAATTTTGGCCCAAATTCTTCTAGCCGCACGGAATTTAGCTATTTCTTCGAAAAATTGATTATGAGCATTAAAGAAAAATGCTAAGCGAGGTGCAAAATCATCCACATGCAATCCAGCTTGAATCGCACTTTCTACATATGCAATTGCATTAGCGAGAGTGAAAGCCACCTCTTGGACAGCTGTTGATCCTGCTTCCCGAATATGATAACCACTAATACTGATCGTGTTCCATTTCGGTAATTCAGTAGAACAATATTGGAATATATCTGTAATAAGTCTCATCGAAGGCTTAGGTGGAAAGATATATGTTCCCCTCGCAATATATTCTTTTAAAATATCATTTTGAATCGTTCCTGAAAGAGCTTTTGACGAAACCCCTTGTTTTTCTGCTACAGCGATATACATCGCCAGTAGAATAGCGGCAGGGGCATTAATGGTCATGGACGTACTTACTTTGTCTAAAGGAATATCTTGAAAGAGAATCTCCATATCTTTCAAAGAGTCAATCGCTACCCCAACTTTACCAACTTCACCTTTTGCGTGTGGATCGTCCGAATCGTAGCCGATCTGCGTAGGTAAATCAAAAGCGACACTTAATCCTGTTTGGCCTTGTTGCAATAAATACTTATAACGTCGATTCGACTCTTCTGCTGATGAAAAACCAGCATATTGCCTCATTGTCCAAAATCGGCCACGATACATTGTCGGTTGGATTCCCCGAGTATAAGGATACTCTCCTGGGAAACCAAGTTTTTCTATGTAGTGCTCTGTTTGTTGCTCAGGAAGATAGAGTCTTTCAATTGGAATCTTAGAACTCGTTTCAAACTGCTCTTTTCTCTCTGGTATTTTGCTCATTAATTTTTCTGTCTTCCGTTTCCATTCTTGATATTGATCCGTAAATGTTTGTTCCCCCACTTTCAACTCCTCCTAATCAGAAATTAAATATATTTTCAAAAAAATTTTAATATTATTTATATTAAAAGTGCAATGAAAATTTTACTTTTTTGTCGTGAATAAAATTTAAAAAAATTCATATATATAACATTTTTGAACAAGTTTGCGAAAAAGAATTAGTTCATAAAAAAAAACGATCCCCTTATTTGGAGATCGTTTTTGCCATAAATTGATTTTTTCTTGATTAAGCATGAATTGCTTTTCCATCCACATCTAAGGTAGCTTCTAGAACAGCTTCTGATAAAGTTGGATGAGGATGGATCGTATGGGCAATTTCCCATGGTGTTGCTTTTAAAACTTTAGCTAGACCAGCCTCTGTAATCATGTCTGTTACATGTGGCCCAATCATATGAACACCAAGTAATTCATTGGTATTTTTATCGGCTACAATTTTGACAAAGCCATCCACTTCACCATGAACAAGAGCTTTACCAATTCCTCTGAATTGGAACTTTCCTACTTTTACCTCATATCCTTTTTCTTTTGCTTCATCTTCTGACATACCTACACTTGCAACTTCAGGACTCGTAAAAGTACATTTGGAAACCGCAAGATAATCCATTGGACGAGGATCTTTTCCCGCTATATGTTCAACGGCAATAATTCCCTCGTGAGAAGCAACATGAGCAAGTTGTAATCCACCAATTACATCCCCAATCGCATAAACATTTGGTTCTGCAGTTTGGAAGAATTCATTAACTTTAATAACTCCTCTTTCTACTTCTACCTTGGTGTTTTCTAAACCAATATTTTCTGTATTTGCAATTCGACCAACAGACACTAAAACTTTATCAGCTGAAAATTGGATGATTTGATCACCTTTTTTCGCTTCAAGTTCAACATGTCCATCAACAACTTTTACAGACTCAGGAATCACAGCCGTGCTTGTATGTATTTTCACTCTACGTTTCTTCATTACACGAGTCATATCTTTACTAATTTCCTCATCTTCTAATGGTAGAATGCGTGGTAAAAATTCAATAACAGTTACATCTACGCCAAAATCATTTAATAAAGAAGCCCATTCCATACCAATAACTCCACCGCCAATAATAATCATTGATTTTGGGAGTTCCTGCATTTCTAAAGCTTCATCACTCGTCATGACATAAGTTCCATCAATTTGTAATCCTGGAAGTGATCTTGGTCGAGAACCTGTTGCAATAATTACGTTCTTGGCAGAGATTGTCTCTTTTTCACCATTTGCTTTTTCAATAGAGACTGTCCCATTTTCAGGTGCAGTACTTGACGTACCAACAATGCGACCAAACCCTTCAAAAACCGTAATCTTGTTCTTCTTGAATAAGTGTTCAATTCCCTTCGTTAACTGATCGACAACTTTACGTTTTCTTTCTTGCACTTGTGCAAAATTAAACGTAACATTTTGTGCAATAATACCGAATTCTTCTCCCTCTTTTGCATTACGATAGATTTCAGCACTGCGTAGAAGGCTTTTACTTGGGATACAACCATGATGTAAGCATGTCCCGCCCAAACGTTCTTTTTCTACAACAGCCACTTTTAATCCAAGCTGTGCGGCTCGAATCGCTGCGACATAACCCCCTGGACCACCACCGATAAAAGCAACATCAAATTGCTGTTGTTCTGACATTTCTTCTCATCTTCCTTCCTGATCAAAGTCATTCTTAAGTAAAAAGTATTTCTATTTATACAATTATCATTGTATTAAAGCTTTTCCAACTACTCAAGTAGAAAAATGATAAAAAACAAATTATAAGCAGTAAAAAAAATTGAATTATAACTAATTTATTGGTTGGGAATACTTTTTTTGAAGAAAGAGACTTGGTGGACAATTACCAAGTCTCAAGTTCTATTCAGCGAATGAGTTGAGCACCTTTTATTAAAGCTTCTTTATTAATCGGGATTAAGTTATGCCTTCTCTCAGGTAGTACTTTCTTTAGCGATTCCAAAACAGACTCATGACTAACCGCTTTTGAAATTTCTAAAAATGCCCCCAAAATAATAGAATTGGCTACTCTAGGTTCCCCCATTTCATTCGCTAATTCTGATGCCTTCACTTCAATCACTGTTATATCTGTTCGTTTCGATTGAATGACAATGAGTGAAGAATTCACAATCAATACACCACCAGGTACAACTAATGGTTCAAATTTTTCAAAAGAGGGTTTATTAAGAACGATTGCCGCTGTAGGGTGAGTAATAACAGGGGATCCCACTGGCTCATCGCTAATAATGACAGAAACATTAGCCGTTCCCCCACGCTGCTCTGGACCATAGGATGGAAGCCAAGAAACATATTTATCCTCGATCATTGCAGCATAAGCAAGCAGTTGTCCTATTGACATGACACCTTGACCACCAAACCCAGCAATAATAATTTCATGCAACATTAATTTACACCCTCTTTCTGTTTATAAACACCAAGAGGAAATACAGGTACCATCTTCTCTTTTACCCAATTTAATGATTCAATAGGGTCTAAACCCCAATTTGTTGGACAAGTGGATAGAATTTCCACCATTGAAAAGCCTAAGCCCTTCTTTTGTGTTTCGAAGGCTTTGCGGATCGCTTTTTTTGTCTTGATAATATTTGGTACATCATGAGTAGATACCCTTTCAATATAAGCAGCTCCATCTAAAGTGGCCAGTAATTCAGAGACTCGGATTGGCGAACCTTGTAATGCGACATCTCGACCAGCAGGTGATGTAGCCGTTTGTTGGCCGATTATTGATGTTGGTGCCATTTGACCACCTGTCATTCCATAGATCGCATTATTTACAAAGATAACGGTTATATTTTCCCCACGAGCGGCTGCATGGACTATCTCTCCCATCCCGATTGAGGCTAGGTCACCATCGCCTTGATAGGTAAAAACAAAACGATCTTTCGGTAAGACGCGTTTTAACCCTGTAGCAACAGCTGGTGCCCTTCCATGAGCTGCTTGTGTCATATCACAGTTAAAATATTCATACGATAATACGGAGCATCCTACAGATGCCACACCAACTGTATCTTCCAAAATATCCATTTCTTCCAAAACTTCGCCAACGAGACGATGAATAATCCCATGTGTACAACCTGGACAATAATGAGTAGGTGTATCTTTTAATCCAGTGGTTTTTTTAAATACAAGTTCCATTAGCTTTCACCTCCGACCATCTCCATAATCTTCGCATAAATTTCTTCATGACTTGGGACCATTCCACCTGTTCTACCATAGAAATGAACAGGAGATTTCCCATTCACTGCCAAGCGAACATCCTCAACCATTTGACCCGCACTCATTTCGACGGTTAAATAGGCTTTTACCTTCTCTCTTGTTTCGTCAAACGGTTTTTGTGGATAAGGCCATAAAGAAATTGGACGGATTAAACCTACTTTTATCCCTTCTTTACGTGCTTTATGAATCGCATTTTTAACGATCCTCGCGACGGTTCCATAAGCCACCACAATATAATCTGCATCTTCAGCCAAATACATTTCATATCTAACTTCCTTTTCCTTAATTTTTTCATATTTCTTTTGTAAATGGCGGTTATGTTCTTCTAGTTCCTTAGGATCTAGACGCAAGGAATTAACGATCTTAGGCCCTCCATCACCACGAGTACCAGTTGTAGCCCAATCTTTTTCTGGTAGTTCGACATGTTGCTTTTCTTTGAATTCTACCGGTTCCATCATCTGACCTAACATTCCATCTGCCATTAGAATCACTGGTGTTCGATAACGGTCGGCAATATCGAAAGCATCGTGCATCAGATCCACAATCTCTTGTAAACTAGCTGGGGCTAAAACGGGAATATGATAGTCTCCGTGACCGCCGCCTTTTGTAGCTTGAAAATAGTCAGACTGTGCAGGTTGAATACTACCAAGGCCAGGTCCACCACGCATTACATTGACGATGACAGCTGGAAGTTCTGATCCAACAAGGTAAGAAATTCCTTCCTGTTTCAAACTAACCCCAGGACTTGATGAGGAAGTCATTACACGTACCCCTGCACTTGATGCTCCATACACCATGTTAATTGCTGCAATTTCACTTTCAGCTTGTAAGAATAGTCCACCTACTTCAGGTAGACGCTTCGCCATATAAGCTACCAATTCACTCTGTGGTGTAATCGGGTAACCAAAAAAATATTTACAATTTGCATGAACTGCTGCCTCAGCAATCACTTCATTACCCTTCATTAAAACTTTAGCCATATTGCCCTCCCCCTTCTTCCTCATTAAGATACCGCTTTCTTCTTAGTTGGACGATAAACCGTAATTACTGCATCTGGACAAATTCGGCCACAAGCAGCACAACTTATACAGTGGTCTTGATCAACGACAGTTGCTGGACGATATCCCTTTCCGTTCAAGTGATCTGCGAGAAAAATAATATTGGTCGGGCATACAGAGACACAAAGTCCACAACCTTTACATATATCCTCATTAAAAACAACACGCGATTCCATTTTCATTCCTCCAATCTATTTCAATCCATTTCCCATGGTAATCTCATAAAACGATCAATCGTAATGACTAGGTGTTCCTTCCCAAGTGATTCTCTTACCATGTCTGCCATTACATGCTGGGAGATCGTCGTATACAAAAAGGGAACATTTAATTGGGCACTTGCTTCCCTCGTGATCTCATATCCAGCAAGTATATGTTCCATCGTTGTTTCCATTCCAAGATTGGTATTATTAATCAGTCCTGTTACCTTCAATCGAGTAGCCTTCTCGATATTTTGAATCGTTTCACGGATTCCTTCGACCGTACTTACATAGGGTCGATTCGTATTCACGACAAAAATCATTTGGTAATCTTGATCTTTGATTTCATTGTAATATTGCCCTAACGTTGTTGCTCCATCTTTATCTCCACCCACATCAATCACTAATTGATATCTGAGGTCATGTAAAACGCGATGAATCTCACCAGAAACAATGGGTAAATCAGCTGTGGCCAATTGTCCCTTTGGAGCAATTAATTCTATTCCCTTTTCTTCTAGAAGTAGACTTACTTCTCGTGAACGAAAGTAAGGATTAATCACATCCAAATCTGTGAGTGCAACTTTTTCATAATTATCTTTTTGTTTTAAAGCCAAATTGATCGAAATTTCAGTCTTACCACTACCAAAATGACCAGTAATAATGGTGATTCTTGATCTATTTTGCATAAATGTTCTCCTGTTCATAACGTTTTTCTTCCTCTTGACCTCTTAAGATTCGTAATGCTCCTTCAGCTAGAGCCTGAAGTTCATTCTCACCTGGTATCACGCGAACTGGTGCGATCCAATCAATATAATCAGTAATTTCTTGAACCAATTCCTTTGAAC
Source organism: Tepidibacillus fermentans (assembly GCF_004342885.1). Taxonomy (NCBI): domain Bacteria; kingdom Bacillati; phylum Bacillota; class Bacilli; order Caryophanales; family Bacillaceae; genus Tepidibacillus; species Tepidibacillus fermentans. The sequence continues at coordinate 87,237 of NZ_SMAB01000002.1, read as the reverse complement.
GTGCAAGCCCACCTGTTAGGATGATTGCATCCACTTTTCCTTTTAATACAGTACTATAGGCTCCAATCTCCTTTCCAATTTGATAGGCCATTGCCGAATAGATGAGTTTTGCTTGTTGATCGCCTTCTTTAATTTTCTTTTCTACTTCCAATGCACTATTTGTTCTTAGATAAGCAACTAACCCACCTTCACCCACTATTTTTTTGCGAATTTCACTTTCAGTATATTTACCTGAAAAACAAATTGTAACTAAATCACCGGCAGGTAATGTTCCTGTTCTTTCTGGTGAGAATGGTCCTTCTCCATCCAAACCATTATTCACATCGATTACTTTCCCATGTTGATGAGCACCAACTGTAATTCCCCCACCCATATGGCAAACAATAAAATTTGCCTTCTCGTAGTTGAGGCCCATTTTCTTAGCCACTTGTCTAGCTACCGCTTTTTGATTTAATGCATGAAATATACTCCTACGTTCTAGTTCGGGTAAGCCACTAATTCTAGCTACCGGTTGCAATTCGTCGACAACCACTGGATCAACAATATATGCAGGAATATTCAATTGTTTTGCAATCTCATAGGCAATAATCGCACCTAGATTAGAAGCGTGTTCACCATATTTTGCCTCTTTCAAATCCTGAATCATCGCTTCATCTACTTGATAGGTTCCACCAACAATCGGACGAAGTAGACCTCCACGTCCAACCACCGCACTTAATTTTGTAAGATTAATACCATGTTGATGTATGGTTTGGAGTATTAAATCCTTTCGAAATTGATATTGTTCAATCACTTTTTTAAACGATTGAAGCTCATCGTGTTCGTGTCTTAATGTTTCCGTAAAAATTGGCTTTTCATTATCATATATTCCTATTTTCGTTGAGGTCGATCCTGGATTGATCACTAATAATCGTAAGGTTGGTTCCACTTCTTAACACTCCATTCAAGAGGAAAGAAAAGCGTCCAAAGACGCTTTCTCCCTTTACTACATTTGCTCTTATCGACTTAGAATGCTTTTTTCCTTTCTTAAGAAATTACTACGAACTTTTCGCATCTGTTCGATTCTTTCTTCTGCCATTTTATTTGCTGCTAAATAGGATGGAATTCCATCTCGTTCAGCAATTTCAAAAACCTTTAAGATGTTATCATAAATGGTTTCTACTTTTTTCATTGCTCTTTCACGATTATAACCATTTGGATTTAATTCATCAGCAACATTAATGACACCACCAGCATTGATGACAAAATCAGGTGCATAGAAAATTCCTTTTTCTTTTAAAATATCACCATGACGCTCTTCTTTTAATTGGTTGTTAGCAGCACCAGCAATTAATTTTGCTTTTAATACAGGGATTGTATCGTCATTGATTACCGCACCTAAGGCATTGGGTGAGAAAATGTCACACTCCACACCATAAATTTCATTAACCCCAACTGCTTTTACCCCAAAATCACGAACTACTCTTTGTACATTATCCTCATTAATATCCGTAACGATAATGTTGGCTTCTTCATCGTGCAAATGTTTGATCAGGTTATAGGAAACATTTCCTACTCCTTGAACAGCAATTGTTTTCCCTGAAAGATTGTCATCCCCAAACGCCACCTTTGCGGCTGCTTTCATTCCACGGTAAACGCCATAAGCGGTTACTGGCGATGGATTACCACTACTTCCAAAAGCCGGTGAGATTCCTGTCACATAATCTGTTTCTAAATGGATATAATCCATATCCTGCACGGTTGTTCCTACATCCTCAGCAGTGATATATCGGCCATTAAGTCCTTGAATATAGCGGCCAAATGCGCGGAATAGCGCTTCACTTTTATCTTTTCTTGGATCTCCAATAATAACAGTTTTTCCTCCACCAAGATCTAATCCAGCTGCAGCATTCTTATATGTCATTCCACGAGCTAGACGTAATGCATCGATAATCGCATCTTCTTCCGAATTATAGGTCCACATTCTTGTTCCACCTAAAGCAGGTCCTAACGTCGTGTCATGGATCGCAATAATCGCTTTTAGCCCAGACTCCTTATCTTGGGCAAAAATCACTTCTTCGTAATCATATTTTTGTAGATATTCAAAAAGTTTCATTTTCCGTCCTCCTATTAGAAATATCTGTTTATTTTTTTGTTTTGTACTAGAAATACAGCCAAGCAAATAGACAGTAACTTTGTTTCGCGTGAATCGGCTCTAGATGTCAATACAATTGGAGCCTTAGCCCCTAAAACGATTGCACCTACTTTTGCTTTTGCAAAGTAAACAAGAGATTTATAAAGAACATTTCCCACTTCAATATTGGGAACAAGCAAAATGTCCGCATCTCCCGCTACTTGACTCATAATACCTTTATGTTTGGCCGCCTCTAACGAAATCGCATTATCTAATGCTAACGGCCCATCGATAATCACACCTTGAATTTGTCCTCGATCTGCCATTTTAGAAAGGACGGCTGCATCGATTGTTGCTGCCATATTGGAATTGATGGTTTCAATAGCTGCAATGGGTGCAACTTTAGGTAAGGAAATCCCTAAAGAATAAGCAAATTCAACAGCATTTTCAATAATTTGAACTTTTTGTTCTAAAGTTGGTGCAATATTCATTGCAGCATCTGTGACCATAAACAGTTTAGAATATTCTTTTGCTTCAAAGACAGCTACATGACTGATCAATCCTGATGTACGAAGTCCAACTTCCTTATCTAGAACTGCCTTGAGAATGGTAGCTGTGGGTACTAAACCTTTCATTACAATTTGAGCTTCACCAAGATGAACCAATTCAATAGCTTTTCGCGAAGCCCTTATTGGATCCTCTTCATTTATGACTTTCACCTGATCCTTATCAATCGCTAATTCCTGAAGTAGTTCGATAATTTTTTTTTGGTTGCCAACTAGATGGAATCGGGCAATTCCTAAATCAATTGCTTCTTTTACTGCCAGCAATACTTCTTTATCTTCTGCTAGCGCAATAGCAACTTCAGGAGGATGATTTCGATTGATCTGTTTCAGCATATCTTGGAAAGATTTCACCGCATCACCTTCTTCAAATCCTTTTCATCATTTTTACACTTATATTTTAATGCAATATCCATGCCATTTCATAAATAGTAAGCGCTTTAATAAAACTTTTATAAAAAAATAAAAAAATCCTGCAAGATCTTGCAGAGAGTTGCAAATAATTGCAGGCTAAAATTTTCATACTAAAAATCTAACCCATATTTTTCTAATTTATAATAAAGATTACGAATCGATATCCCTAACCATTGTGCAGCCTTGGTTTTGTTTCCTTTTGCCTTCTTTAATACCTGTTCAATATAATTTTTTTCCGTTTTCTCGATGATTTCATTTAAGGGAACAATAGGTTCCGCAAGAAAAAGCTGATTCACCTTTTCTTGAGAGTTCGATACATTCACCTTTCCTAATAGTGGAAGATGATAATCTTCAATAACCGATTCATTATACCGCATATTAATCATTGATCGTCCAAGGACATTTTCAAGTTCCCGAACATTTCCTGGCCATGAATAGTCCAAAAAAATTTGAAGAACTTCCGTCGATACATGATCTACATTTCTTCCGTATTCCATATTTAATTTTTTTAATAAGTGATTCACCAAAAAGGGAATGTCGGATTTTCTTTCCCGTAGCGGAGGAATCATGATTGGAACCACATTTAAACGATAGTATAAATCCTCCCTGAACTTCCCATTTTTCACCGCTTTTTCTAAATCAACATTTGTTGCTGAAATAACCCGAACATCAACAGGAATCGGCTTGGTTCCTCCCACTCGGACTATTTCTTTTTCCTGAAGAACACGCAATAATTTCGCTTGCGTATTTAATTCTAATTCACCAATCTCATCTAGAAAAATAGTTCCACCACTTGCCATTTCAAAGAAACCTTTTTTCCCACCTTTTTTCGCACCAGTAAAGGCTCCCTCTTCATAGCCAAATAGTTCACTTTCTAATAGGTTATCACTAATCGCAGCACAATTGACACGAACAAACTGATGAAACTTACGATCACTCGCATTATGAATCGCATGGGCAAACAATTCTTTCCCTGTTCCTGATTCCCCTCTAACAAGTACCGTTGCATGAGTTGATGCCGCATTTTTCGCCGTTTCAATCGCGATCATCATCTTCTCACTTTTGCCAATAATATCATCAAACGTATATTTCGCTTCTAGGGTTCGAATAATTCTTCTAGCTTTCTCTAATTCTTCGGTTAATTTTTTTATTTCAGAGGTGTCATGGATAATCCCAACACTCCCTTTTAATTGCCCGTCAACGATTACAGGCGCAACATTCACCACAACATCTCTGCGTTTTGGCCCTACTTTTAAGTGAACTCCACGAACTGGTTTACGAGTACGTAAAACCTGCATATGCATACTTTCGCCTTCGGAAATATCGACATCTGCCGGCTTATTAATCACATCTTCTGGAGTTAAACCTGTTAATTTCGTATAGGCAGGATTTATCATCAATCCCTTACCGTGTTCATCAACTACCGATATCGCATCATTTGATGAATTGATGATCGCTTCTAACATACTGCGTATCGATTTAAGATCCGAAATCTGTTCAGTCAGCTCAATGATTTCGCTAATATCCCGAAATACTGCAACAGCTCCAATCAATTCACTTTTATTGTCAAAAATAGGTACTCGATTCGTAATAATTCGAACTCTATCATTTAATTGTTGTTCTTGATTCAATTCCTCTTTGCCAGTTTTTAAGATAATATGCAAACGAGTATTCGGGATCGTTTTATCCACTGGTTTACCAATCACTTTTTCAGCCTCAATCTGAAGCAAATTCTCCGCTGCTTTATTAAATAATGTGATGATTCCTTCATGATTCACTGCAATCATACCATCATGGGTGGAATCCAAAATCGCTTTTAGTTCATCCATTGTTTACACACCCTCTATCCTATTCCTTTCTGTCCTAATCGATCGATAACTCTTAACCATTTATGTTGTTCGATAAATTGACTGATAGAATGTCGCTCATTATAAATATTTATGCCAATCAATAGAATGATCATGAATAATTTTCCATATAATGGAAAGTGAATGCTATACCATACTCCTAATTGAAACCCTAACAAATTCGCTCCACCATCGCCTAGCATTATTTTAGCACGGATATCATAAAAGAACACGATGATAAGAATTCCGATTTGAATAAGTGGCAGCTCTTGTTGAAAAAATCGCGGAGCTTGTACTCCTAATAATAAGAATAGAACAAAATAGACTTTCAACGCTCGACCAGGACGCAAATCAAACAGATTCATCGTATTGGACAACATCACGATTAAAAAGAAATTACTCCCTATTACGAACGGATCCTTTGCCAATTGAAATGATAGAAAGAGTGCAACGATGCTTACGCCAACCGCTTTTATAAATCCAGAAGTAATCACTCCTTGTCGAAATGCAGAAAAGTGTCCTTTAAAACCCTTAACCTTTTTATCGCCATAATAATCATCATAGGTTCCAATCATCGTAATCAAAAATAAAGCCCAAAAATAAAAGAACTCCTTCTGTTGTTGAAGGATCAAAAGTAACCACTCAATAAAAAGAATAAATATACCAAAACTGGTCGGAATCAATTCTTCTTTATAGTTTTTTTCCACTTTCCCTAATCGCTTTAAGAAAATGATATAAAAAGGTAATAAAATGATTGTTAGGAACATGGATAATAACATGATCATTCGCTCATCCTCCATTTTCCTACTAGAGTGATAAAGACATCAATAAATTCCTTTCCTCGATGGATAAACCCTTGTAAATCTCTCCCCGTTTCACGATGAGAAAAAGGTATTTCGACTTCTTGAATCTGAAATCCCTGTTTTAAAACATCAATGGTTAGTCCTACTTCAATGCCAAACCCTTTATCTAAACGATCAATATTTGTCATTACATCCCGTTTCATCACCCGCTGTCCTGATAATGGAGCCATGGATTTAAATCCTGTAATCTTATATATACCCTTTTGGGCCAATCCCTTAACGAGACCAAAACCTGCTTTTTTCTTCGTCTTAGGCAGAATCGCAATTGTCATATCTATATTTTGTTGCATCACTGGATCAATTAAATTCGTTGCGTACCTGCTTGTTTCACCTAAGTCGGCATCTAAAAATACTAAAATCTCACCTTTTGCCCTTTTTACACCTTGCATAAGCGCTTGACCCTTTCCTTGATTATGTTCCAAAGAAATAACTTGAAGTTCTTTATAGATAGGTTCTAAAAGCGAAAGGATCTTTTTGGTATTATCCTGACTTCCATCATCAACAACGATGACTTCTTTCTGATAGGATAACTCCATCACAGATCGTATGGTTTTTTCAATATATTTTTCTTCGTTAAAGGCTGGGATGATGATGGAAACGAAAGTGCCTGTCATCTTTTATTCTCCTCGAATAAATTCTTCAAAAAAAATATGAAATCATAATGATCTTCTACAGAACTCACATTTAAAACTTGGTAATGAACCTTATCCATCGGCGTTAATCTTTCTGTTTTATTTTTTTCATTTGTTGATAGAATCACTATAGGTATCATCGAAGGTAACATTGAACGATCAAATTCTAAATCTTCTTTTTCATTGGGAATATAAATAATCACATCATAAGGCAGAACATTTTGTTTTGTTTCAGAAAATGATAGAGATTGGAACACTGCCTTTTCATAATCAAGATGGTCGTTAGTGCCACCAGCGATTCGAATAGCATCTTTTAATATTGAAAAATGATCTTCTGAATCATCTTCAATCCATAGAATTCTTTTTCCATCAATCATATGCACAACGCTTTTATGCAAAAGTTCTTTGGATTCTCTTTTTACTTCTTTTAGTTCCAGTTCTAAACTCTTTTGTTTTTGCAAATATTCCTTATTGCTTTCTCTTAGTTGATTTGCTTCTCTTTGATAGTAGGATAATATTTTTTGTTGATTTTGTTGGATCCACTGTTGCCCTAATGTTCCCCCGATTAAAATCCCAAGGCTTAAAGATAGAAATATGGCAATAATTGTTGTTGTATAATAGCGGTTTGTTATCAACTTATTCACCTACATGAATATCATTTTAATGTTAATCCACATCATTTGGAGTAAACGTACCATATCATGATTGATCATACTAATCGCCAATATCGGTGTCGTTGCAGCTAAACCGATAAACGAAAGCGACTTCCAATGGACTTGTGGATGGTACAACTTACTTACTCCTTTTGCATCAACCAATTTATTTCCAATTTTCATTCTAACCAGAATTGTACTCGCCATTCCCTTACGTCCCTTTTCCAGAAAATCGACCATATGAGAATGTGTTCCTAAGGCTACAATGATCTCTGCTTGTTTTTCATACGCTAATAACATCGCTACATCTTCGCTTGTTCCTTTTGAAGGAATGATCTTTGCCTCTAGACCTAAATCATAGATTCGCTTTAAACCTGGAGCATAACCATTAGGGTATGCGTGAACAAGAATTTCCGCACCAGAACGAAGCGCTTGATCGGATACACTATCCATATCCCCAAGGATGATATCTGGGATTAAACCGTATTCTAATAATGCATCTGCTCCACCATCAACACCAATTAATACAGGTTTTATATCTTCAATGTACGATTTGATCGCAGAGAGATCTTCACGATAATCAGTGCCTCTAACAACAACTACTACATGTTTTCCTTTTATTTGCGTTTTTAACAAAGGTATTTTCAGTGGTTTTAGGAAAAAATCCTTTTCTTTTAAAGCATGTTCTAATGTATTATTGATAAACCGACCTAATTCATTTTCGAGATTTTGTCTAGCTTTTTTAAACAAATCTTCCCATTTTTCTATCGTACATGGCTCAATCTCAACCATAATTCTTTCAGGTAACGATTCAAAGTAAGCAATATTGTTGACGATATCAATCTCGACTTTGTTTTGATCAGGGATTTTGGGGAAAAGATGAGTCGTTTGATTTTTAACATCAAAAACGGGAATTTTCCTATCCAAAATTTTTTTCAATCCCAACGTTGGGTAAGACCCTGTGAATGATGGAGAAAAATTGATGATTGCTTTTACTTTTTTTTCAATTAATCCTTGTGCTGCGATTTCATCAATATCTGTATGGTGAATCACTGCAATCTGATTTGTTCGGATTCTTCTTAATAAATGCTTTGTTTTTTTATCGATCAGATAATTTCCTTTGATCGATTTGTTGTATTTTGGAAACAACATAAAATCATTCCTTTAATTTTTCTAGTTGTTATTATTTACCGGAACACATATCCTCATTCTTCCATTTTCATTGTAGTCATTAAAAATAGGTTTGTTATATTCAAACGCGCTCCGTTGTTGTAGCGTATACAAAGATGATGTGGCTTGTATGTTCAAACGCTACACCTAACATTACGGCTTTCCTTGAATAAACGGTCAATAGGAAAGCTCGCTCTCTAAAGCACCAATAGGGTACAAGTCACGCTATGCAACTAAAGTTGCAAGTCGTGCTATGTCGTAGCTTATAGAATCATACAAGCCTTTTCAAGTTATAAAACTAAGCTGCTAGTCGTACATGTCACTGTTTATAGAATATACAAAAAAAGTAGTGGCAATCTCCACTACTCTTCTAAATACTCTTCTAATGTCATTTGTTTTTCTTTCATCTCTTTTGCCGGCTTTTTACCTACATAACGAATATGCCATGGTTCATATTGGTAGCCCGTGATTTCTTCTTTTCCTTTTGGGTAACGAATAATAAATCCGAATTCATAAGCATGTTCGGCTAACCATCTTCCTTCAGGTGTATCCCCAAACCGTTCATTCAATTGAAAATTCACTCGACTACTCGATACATCCATCGCTAGTCCTGTTTGATGTTCACTTTCCCCAGGATACGCACTTGTTTGATTTGCACGTTCTGCTCCTTTTATAGAAGCATTATATGCAAAAATCGCTTTTTGTCTTTGATAGGAACGATACCCTGACACAGCAAATAAATTTAGATTTTCTTTTTTCGCTGCTTGAAATAAAGATTCTAAGGCCCCGGCTGCTTCTTTCCTCATCATCTTTTTAGGGTCATTACCTTTAAATGAAAAAGGTACATTTGGCTCTGTTAAATCTTGTGGGACATAATCCTCTGGTAAATGATGGCGTTTATTCACCAAAATTAAATATTCACTCTCATTCCTTTGATCCTTATTCCTTTGATCAACAATGATATCAGGCTTTGATTTATCTGTACTTAGAATCGATTTCCTATCAATTGGTAATATGAACATTAGTATCAACAATAAAAAAATGATACTATGATGAAACCGCTTTTTCATCATTAAGTCCTCCTAGCTCAAATTTCAATAACAATTTTTACGATAAAAACGATTTTGACCTAAAAATGCCATTAGATAAGAATTCAAAAATAAAAATCCCTCATTTGGCAATGCCAAAAAGGGACTAACCATACATCAGATTTTTAACGATCAACATTTACCCTACACGGTTTTGCAATCTTAAACGGTCGGCCACCATTGCGATGAACTCAGAATTCGTGGGCTTTGCCTTACTAATGTTGACAGTATACCCAAATAAGTTTTTGATTGCTTCGACATTTCCCCGACTCCAAGCTACTTCAATCGCATGACGAATGGCTCGTTCAACCCGACTAGGCGTCGTATTAAATTTTTCTGCAATCTTAGGATATAAGACTTTCGTAATCGATCCAAGTATTTCAATATCGTTATATACCATGGTAATCGCTTCACGTAAGTATTGATATCCTTTAATATGTGCAGGAACGCCAATTTCATGAATCAAGTTTGTAATACTTGTATCAAGATTTCTATATGGTACTCTTGTTGTTATTTGATGATGTTGTGTTATATGTGATGGTGTTGGAAGTGTTTGATCAACAACCTGACGAATTCGACTTATTAATATATCCATATCGAAGGGCTTAAGAATATAGTAAGAAGCTCCAAGTTCAACAGCCCTTTGTGTAATATTTTCCTGTCCAAAAGCAGTTAACATAATGATTTTGGGTTGTTTTTGTAAGTGCATTGTTCTTAATTTTTCTAAAACTCCTAATCCATCCAGATGAGGCATGATGATGTCCAAAATAAGAACGTCAGGAACTTCCTTTTCTAAAATTTGTAATACCCCATTTCCGTTGTAAGCAACACCTATTACTTCTATATCTGTTTGTTCAATCATGTATTCCCTCAATAATTCAACGAACTCACGGTTATCATCAGCAACTAATACCTTTATCTTTGACAATTTGATGTTCCTCCCTCTTATCCAACAATTGCTCCGTTTTCATTTTATTGAATTATTCGTCAACTAATTTAAGTTTCCTGCTTAATATTTAAAAATTTTTTAGTATTACGCTTGTATTCTCATATTTTCTACTTCTTTCGTCAAAAATCTACAAAATAAGAGCTGATATGAGTTAAAACAATGGGGAGGAAAGATTGGTTGTACAAAATACACGTAAACACGTCTTAAGGCTAACTTGCCTTAAGACGTGTTTCACTAATCTCCGCATCTCGGATCATCCACTCAATAAATGATCCATAACCTGACGTCGGATCATTCACAAATACATGTGTTACAGCTCCAACAAGCTTTCCATTTTGAATAATGGGACTTCCGCTCATTCCTTGAATAATTCCACCAGTTTTATCTAAAAGTTTTTTATCGGTTACTTTAATAACCATTCCTTTTGTTGCAGGGTATTTTTGTTGAACAACTTTTGTAATTTCGATTTTGAACCTCTCGACTTTCTGGTCTTCAATCACCGTTAATATTTCTGCTGGTCCTTCTTTTACATCTTCAGGAAGTGCAATAGAGATGGGTTCATTTATCAATCCATGAAGAGGTTTTTGGTTAAGGACGCCAAAGATACCAAATGGAGTATTTTTTGTAATATTACCAATTACGTTATTTTCATCAACAAAAATCGCTCTTTTCTCACCAGGTTTCCCATTTTTCCCTTTTTCGATGGATGTAACATCAGAATATAATATTTTTCCTTCCCTTACCACTATGGGTTCTTGAGTATCCATATCAGTAATTACATGTCCTAAAGCACCATACTTATTTGTTTTCGGATCATAAAAAGTTAAAGTTCCGACTCCTGCAGCCGAATCGCGTATATACAATCCCAAGCGATAAGCTTGTGATTTTGTATCAAAAACAGGATTTATTTTCACCTTAATTCTTTCTTTTGCACGTTGTAATTCTAACTCAATACTTTTCTTTTCAGTCGCTAACTGGTTTAATAATTTTGACACATCATCTACACTCGATAAGAATTTACCATTCATCTTTAAAAGTATATCTCCGATGCGTATACCCGCTAATTCTGCTGGAGAAATCGTTTTCCCATCTTCTGTTTGAATCGAATATTCCCCTACTACCATGACTCCTGCAGATTTAAGTTTAACACCTATCGTTTGTCCTCCAGGTATGACCTTGATATCTTTTAATACATTGACATCCACTTTTTTAAAGGGAATAACCCCAAAAAGCTTTAGCTCAACAGAAGATTTTCCAATTTTACTCGGTTTAAATGTGATTGGATTATTTAAGGATGTTTCAAAGGAATCCTTATGTCCATTAATTTCAACGATTTCGGGTTGATTAGAGCTTACGGTTACTGATAATGGTAAGGCTAATTTAAACTGTTTTACGGCAGATTGAAATATTCGTATTTCTTTAGGGAAAGAAGTTAAAGCCTGAAACGAAGGGGTAAAAGAAAACGCAACGATTAAAAGGGTTAAGATTAAGCCGAACCATCTTTTTATATCTAGGGACATCACATCACACTCCTAAGCTACCTCTACACCTCCATTTTCTCTGTATATTTAAGTTGTCCTTGAATGTTTTTCTTTATAACGTTAATTCATTCCTATTTTGATAAAATCACACTTAACAAAGAGAAAAAGCTACATATCAGTAGCTTTCATAAAATGTTTCGAATTAACATTGTCTTATGCTCTTTTGCTTGATCAATCATTTCTTTTGCATGTTTTTTGGATGTCTCCGTTATTTCCATTCCACCTAACATTCGAGCTATTTCCTTTACTCTTTCCGTCTCATTTAACCGTAATATTTCAGTAAATGTGTGGTCTTTCATAACTTTCTTCTGTATTAAATAATGATGATCTCCCATCGCTGCTACTTGAGGCAAATGTGTTATCACAAAAATTTGCTTATTTCTTGAAACAAGCGATAACTTTTCCGCAATTGATTGTGCCGCACGACCGCTAACACCTGTATCAATTTCATCAAACACGAATGTAGAAATTGCATCTTGATGGGATAAAATTGTTTGTATTGCTAACATAATCCGTGATAACTCGCCACCAGAAGCGATTTTATTTAATGGTTTTAAAGGCTCACCAGGATTTGGGGCAATTAAAAATTGAATTTTATCTAAACCATTTGCAGATACAGAATAATGTTTCCCATTTACCTGTATACCATGATCATTCTCCTGATACGTAATTTCAATTTTAAATTGTACATCTTTCATTTGAAGGTCTTTTAATTCCTTTTCAATTTGATCCGATAATATTTTTGCCAATTCTTGGCGAAGTTTTGATAATTCTAATGCTTCTACAACTAGATCTTGTTCAATTTCTTCTAAATCAGACTGTAATTTTTGTAAATGATGATCACGATGTTCTAATAGCTCAATTTCATCTTCAATTATTGCGGCATATTCTAATATCGCTTCAACCGTATCGCCATATTTTCTTTTTAGATGGTGAATGGTAGATAAGCGTTCTTCAATATGCTCAATTTGACTTGGATTAAAATCATATTGTTGGATCATTCGATTCATTTCCATCGAATAGTCCTCAATTTGGTAATAAAAACTTTGCAATTGTTCATGAATTTCTGCAATTTTAGAATCATAACTGCTAATGGAATCAAGTACCGACGTAACATAGGATAAAAGGTCAATGACACCATTTTCTTGTGATAAAATTCTTGAACTATCCGTTAAACCTTTAATAATCTTCTCAGCATGGCGAATTTGGTTTCGTTGGTTGACTAATTCTTCATCTTCACCTAACTTCAAATTTGCTTGAGCAATTTCGTTAATTTGGTATTTTAACAAATCTAAACGTTGGGTCAATTCCTTTTCACCATCTGTTAAATGTTTTACTTCTTTTAACATACTCTGATATCTTTGATATAATGATTGAAATTCTTGTTTCGATGATTGAATCGCAATTTGGCCATAAGCATCTAACATCTCAAGTTGTTTTTCCTCATCAAGCAAATGTTGGTGTTGGTGTTGTCCATGTATCTGAATTAACCATTCTCCAATTTCTTTTAACATAGAAAGTGTGACGAGATGTCCATTTACTCGACAAATACTCTTTCCATTTTTTAAAATTTCACGTTTCAACAAGAGGAAATGATCTTCAGGAACTTCCATACCAAGTGACTCGATAATACCAAAAACAGGATGCCGGGGATCAAGATCGAATAAAGCTTCGATTTCTGCTTTATTTTCTTCGTAACGAATATAATCCGTTGATCCTCTTCCACCGGTTACGAGTTGGATCGCATCAATAATGATTGACTTTCCAGCACCCGTTTCCCCTGTTAAAATATTTAATCCTTTATCAAAGCCTATCTTTAGTTCATCAATAATGGCAAAGTTACGAATAAATAGCTCTAATAACATCGCGCTCACCACTTATAACATCGCTAAGAACTTTTTTGCAATCTCTTCTGCGCTTTCTTTTGAACGACAAATAATCAAGCAGGTATCATCACCACAAATGGTGCCCATGATTTGTTCCCAACCCAAATTGTCAATCAAAATTCCTACCGCATTTGCATTTCCTGGTAACGTTTTCAAAACAATCAGGTGATCTGTGTAATCTAATCCGACAAAGCTATCGAAGAGTGTACGTCTTAATTTTTGTAATGGATTAAAACGTTGATCAGCTGGTAAAGAATACTTGTACTTCCCATTTTGTAAGGGAACTTTTACTAGATGTAGTTCCTTGATATCTCTTGAAACCGTAGCCTGTGTTACGTTAAAACCCGCTTTACGAAGTTCATCCACCAATTCATCCTGGGTCTCAATCTCTTTATTTGCAATAATCTCACGAATTTTAATATGTCTTTTTCCTTTCATTCAAATCCTCCGTTATGAGAAATCAATGTTATTATTGAATAATTATACACGAAATTAATATGAAAAAAAACCAAATAACGATAAGAAAACAACCCTATTTAGGATTGTTTTCTTAAAGTTCTGTATGAGCAGCCCGAACGGTTTTTATGATTAATTCCTCAAAATCAGCTACTGTTTGTCCACTCTCTTTATAAATCATATACATTAAAAACTCGATGTTTCCCTCACCGCCTTTGATCGGTGAATAGGTTAATCCCTGAATATCATACCCTGTTTCTAATGAGAAAAAGATTGTATTTCTCAAGACTTGCTGGTGAATTTTTGGATCTTTAATAATCCCGTTTTTACCAATAAATTCTTTTCCTGCTTCGAATTGCGGTTTGATTAATGCAACAACTTCGCCATTTGGAATCAACAGCGTTTTTAGATGATTCAAGATGATCTTTAAAGAAATAAACGAGACATCAATCGTAGCGAAATTAGGTAAAGATGAGACTAAATTTTCTTTTGTTAGATAGCGAAAATTGGTTCTTTCCATCACATGAACACGCGGATCTTGTCTTAAAGTCCAAGCGAGTTGGCCATAACCCACATCAATGGCATAGACTTCTTTAGCACCGTATTGCAGCGCACAATCCGTAAAACCACCCGTAGAAGCACCAATATCCATAACCACTTTGTTTGTTAAATCCAATTGGAAGGTCTCAATCGCTTTTAACAATTTCAAGCCACCACGTGAAACAAAAGGATGTATATCCCCTTTCACTTCGATTTTTGCTTCTACATCCACTTTCATTCCCGGTTTATCAACCACTTGCTCATCTACTTTGACTAATCCAGCCATAACACTTCGCTTAGCTTTTTCTCGAGAATCAAAGAATCCTTTTTCAACTAATAGAGTGTCAATTCTTTCTTTTTTTGCCATTATTTTTATGCCCTTTGTTTATGAAAAATTAGATTTTTTACTTGTTCTGCGATATTTTCCGCAGTTAAACCGACTAATTCACGCAATTCAGGAATACTCCCTTGTTCGATAAACTGATCAGGAATCCCAATCATTCTGATATTCATTTCTTTCTGATGTTCAGAATAAAATTCTAAGATGGAGCTACCAAAACCGCCTTTGATGACACCTTCTTCTACCGTTAGTATATCTAAACCTTTATCTGCAAAATCCAGTAACATTTCTTCATCTAATGGCTTTATAAATCGTGCATTTACCACCATTGGTTCTATGCCTATCTCCGCAAGTTTACTTGCAGCTTGTAAAGCAAGGTGTACCATAGGACCGACTGCTAAAATCACTACATCTTGACCATTACTCACAATTTCAAATTTACCAATTGGAATAGGTTGAAATTCTTCATCCAATTCAACTCCTAACCCACTCCCTCTTGGATAGCGAACAGCAACAGGACCATCACAATACTCTATTGCCGTATATAACAAATGTTGTAATTCATTTTCATCTTTAGGCATCATAATGGTCATATTCGGTAAACTACGTAAATAGGCAATATCAAAAACACCATGGTGTGTTTCTCCGTCTGCCCCGACGAAACCTGCACGGTCGATTGCAAAGGTAACGTGAAGATTCTGTCTCGTTACATCATGGACTAATTGATCATATCCACGCTGAAGAAAAGTTGAATAAATTGCAAGAACGGGTTTCATTCCTTCAACAGCTAACCCTGCGGCCATCGTTGTTGCGTGTTGTTCTGCGATTCCCACGTCAAAAAATCGTTTAGGATACATCGCCTGAAATAATGTCAGCCCAGTTCCACTAGGCATTGCCGCTGTAATCGCAACAATCTTTTTATCTTGCCCGCCGATTTTTACAATCGTGCGTCCAAAAATTTCCGTATAGCTCGGAGGAGATGATTTTTTTACCACTTCTCCCGATTCTATTTTATAAGGGCTTATTCCATGAAATTTATCCGAGTCTAATTCCGCTGGTTTGTAACCTTTTCCTTTTTTGGTCAATATGTGAACTAAAACAGGACCAGGAGTTTTATCTGCTTGTTTTAGAGCAGTAAACAAATCCTCAAAGTTGTGTCCATTGATTGGCCCAAAATAAGTTAGACCGAGTTCTTCAAACAATATTCCATTTAAAACAAGATATTTCAAACTATCTTTGATCTTTTCAGCTGTTTTTGCCAACTTGCCACCAATAGCAGGAATTTTTTTTAATAATAATTCGAGTTCTTCTTTTGCTTTCACATAACGGTTGTCGGTTCTTAATTTGCCTAAGTAATTATGTAAAGCACCAACATTTGGGGCAATAGACATCTCGTTGTCGTTTAGAATAATCATCATATTTCTTTGTTCATGACCAATATGATTTAATGCTTCTAATGCCATTCCGCCTGTCATTGCACCATCACCAATAATCGCAATCACTCGGTGTTTTTCACCTTTTAAATCCCGAGAAATCGCCATACCCATCGCCGCTGATAAAGAAGTACTGCTGTGACCAGTTTCCCAAATATCATGTTCACTTTCGGCACGTTTTGGAAAACCACTTAATCCTTTAAATTGTCTTAGTGTATCAAATTGGTCAGCTCGTCCAGTCAATATTTTGTGAACATAGACTTGATGTCCAACATCCCATAAAAATTTATCCTTTGGACTATCAAATAAATAATGAAGAGCAAGTGTTAATTCTACAACGCCTAAGTTTGGAGCTAAATGTCCACCCGTAACTGATAATTTTTTAATTAAAAACTCTCGAATATCAGCCGCCAATTTCTCTAATTCGGGTATTGAAAGGGGTTTAATTTGCTTTGGCTCTTTAATTTGACTTAAATCCATTTTTCCCCCTCGCTTTCTGCTTGCCTTTTTTATTTCCATTAAACACAGTAATGTGAAAACGTTCCTCTAATAAAGAAAAAACTTTTCCAACAAAAAGAATAATCTGAGTTGAATTCATAATCGCAAAAGATTTCCCTAAGGCCTTTCCCCCAACAGTCAGAGCAGCTACTGTTGCAGTGAATACAACGGAAACAAAAGAATATAAAAAAGTATTCTGATCTACTCCAATGTTCGACATAAGATGCAATACAACCGCTGCACTAGCTGTTCCACTCACAATTCCACTAATATCTCCCACAACATCATTACAAAAATTAGAAAACTTATCCGCATTTCGAACCACGCGGATCGCCTGTTTGGCACCTGTTATTTTTTCTGCTGCCATTGCGTGAAACGGTTTTTCTTCTGCGGCCGCGGCTGCTAGTCCTAACATGTCGAAGAATATACCAATAAGTATAATCACGAATACAACGATAATCCCAATACCCCAGCTTACACCAGATAAAACTATTGTTGAGACAATGGTAAAACTAGAGGAGAGCAACATTGTAACAAACGCTATAAAAAAACTCCACTTTGCAGAGTCTTTAAACGAAAATTTCATTTGATAATAAAACTCCTAATACAATTTTTTCAGCACTATAGGATATGTATGTGGAGTGGTGACTCTTTAGGTAAATGCTGTGGCTTAGGTCTAGTAGGTTTTCCCAGAAGAGACACCTTTCTGTCGCCAAAAAGGCGGTTTCCCTTTATGCTCTTCTCAATGGAGTCGCCAACCATTGGACTAGATTACCACTTAGTCCACACTTTAATCCCTAAAGAGCCTCTTTTCGAACAGTCTAGGAGCTTTCCTCAACAATCCGAATCCTATTCCTAGCCTCTTTTGCAATATAGATTTCATATAGAAACAGTTATACTTTTTTTGGCCAGAAAAAATATAACCTTTACCCTATAATCCCAAACTATATCACGCAAGGCAGGCTACGCTGCACACAAGTCATCTCGCATGCAGGTTCATACCCCAAGCCATAACAAGTCGGACGGTACCTTCTTGCTACATACTTGGGCCTCCGCGGAAAGAGGGTCTACGCCCACATGCCATTGTGGATCGCCCTCTAACCTTAACTCTCAGCATCGACCCCTGACTGGGCGTCAAAAGCCAACACCAAGAACTTCATCGATGTGCCCTTTGGCAGATTTTTAGGCCCGCCTTCAGAATAGGTGGATTGACTAGAAATACTGCACCACTCCAATTGCAAAACTTATTATACCATATTCGTCAAATCATGAACAAAAAAGTAGTAGGAAGAACAGGGGACTTTTACAAAAAAAGAAAAGGATTTCCTCTTTTATTTATCTCGAAATACCATAAAATCAGCAATTTCGTATAAATGTTCCGTCTGAATCCCAATATCTTGAATCAATTGTTTAGCTTCCTTAATTAATCTGCCCACTTCAAGCTTTGATTCGTCAATCCCTTTAAAAAAAGGATATGTAATTTTACGATTATTTTGATCGCTGCCCACCATTTTCCCTAATTTTTTACTATCTCCAATCACATCAAGTATATCATCTTGGATCTGAAAGGCTAAACCAATCTTACGACCAAATTCTGTGAGCTTAGCGATTTGGGTTTCATTTGCCCCTGCTAATAATGCCCCTAAACGAATAGAGAAAACCAATAAATCTCCTGTTTTGTGAGTATGTACATAAATAAGATCTTCAAAAGTTGATTTTCCTTGTTCACCTAAAGTATCCAATACTTGTCCGCCAACCATTCCTGCAGCTCCTGAATATTGAGCAAATTCCTCAATAATCTGAAGCCGAATATCAGGGGATAACTGTTTAAACTCTCTTAAATATTTGGCCATATTTCCAAATGCATGGGTAAGTAATGCATCCCCTGTCAAAATTGCCAATGCTTCTCCAAATACTTTATGATTGGTTAGTTTTCCTCTTCGATAATCATCATTATCCATCGCAGGCAAATCATCATGAATTAAAGAATACGTATGCAATAGTTCTAAGTTAATGGCAATAGGAATGATCTCATTACCATCTTTGCCGAATGATTCATAAGTAACCATGGCTAAGATCGGACGAATTCGTTTTCCGCCTGCGAGCAAGGAATATTCCATCGATTCTTTTAAAATAGGTGGAACTTCATTATTTGGTAAATATTCTGTAATCACCTCATTAATCTGTTTCGCTTTTTCCGTTAAAAATTGATTAATATACCCTTGTTTCTCCAATTCCATCATTCCACCTCATCTTGATCAAAAGGTTTTTTTAAAAATTCCCCGTCCTTTTCCAATAAAACTTCTATTTTTTGTTCAATATTGTCTAATTTTAAGTGGCATCGTTTGGCTAATTTCATTCCTTCTTGAAACAAATCGATGGCGAATTCAAGTGGAACGTTGCCTGATTCCAATTGATCGACGATTTTTTCTAATCTTTCTAAGGCTTCTTCAAAGGTTAAGGCTTCAATCTGCTCATCCGTTAATAATTCATGACCCATTTTTACTTTCCTCCATACCCCATACTTGGCAATCCAAAGACCCATCATATAAATCAAGGTGAATGATATCCCCAAGATTAACATTTTTAACCGAACGAATTAATGATGTCCTTTGTTCATTATATGCAACTCCATAACCCCTTTGAAGGACTTTTAATGGACTTAAAGCGTCAAGTTTACCTATTTTCAATGCTAATTGCTCTTTAAATCGTTTTTGATTGATCTCCATTTCACGTATTAATTGTTTCTTTAAACGCATGACTGTTTCTTTTGCATAATTAATTTTTTGATTTGGTTTTTCCTGCAGTAGTCGATGATGTAATGAGGTATATTTTTCTTTTTGTGTAGAAACGTTTTTTTGTAGAGCATATGTTAGTTTTTCTTCAGTACGATCAAGTCTTTGTGAATATTCAATCCATTTTTGTTTTGGTCTACGAAATACCGAAGTGTGTAGAATGCGATAGAAAGAATTTTTTGCATGTTGTAACTCCTTTAATAATTGCCGTTCTAATCTCTTTGTTAAATGTGCAACATGAACCTTTAGTTCATCAATATGTGGGACGGCCAATTCTGCCGCAGCTGTTGGCGTTGCTGCTCGAACATCTGCGACAAAATCTGCAATCGTAAAATCGGTTTCATGACCAACCGCACTAATAATAGGGATTTGTGACTGATCGATACTTCTTGCAACAATTTCTTCATTAAATGCCCAAAGTTCCTCAATCGATCCCCCACCACGTCCAATAATGAGTAAATCCACTTCACCGTATCGATTAAATGTATCGATAGCTTCAGCAATCGATTTCGCTGCTTCTTCCCCTTGAACCAAAACTGGAATCAGCAATAAATTGACGAGTGGATATCTACGCTTTATTGTGGTCATCATATCTCTAATCGCTGCTCCTGTAGCCGACGTTACAATTCCAATTGTTTTCGGATAGGGGGGTAAAGGCTTTTTCTTCTGTGGATCAAACAATCCTTCTTTTTCTAATTTTTGTTTCAATTGTTCATAAGCAAGATATAGTTGCCCAATCCCATCTGGTTGCATCTCTTGAATATAAAATTGGTATTGGCCATCTCGCTCAAAAATAGATACATATCCACGGCAAAGAACTTTTGTTCCATTTTTTGGGATAAAGCGTAAAAGTCGATTATTCCTAGCAAACATAACCGAACGAATTTTACTATTTTCGTCCTTTAACGTGAAATACATGTGACCACTAGAATGATGGGTAAAATTTGAAATTTCACCACGAACCCATATTTCTGAAAGGACGGGATCTTTATCCAAAAGGTTTTTGATATAATTGGTTAATTCACTAATGGAAAAAATGCTATTCCTATCTTGGTTCATCGATCCCACTCCTTTTTTGTTGATTATCTACTTAACATGATGAATTTGTTTGGCAGCCTCAATCGTGTTCTTTAGTAACATTGTAATGGTCATTGGCCCTACTCCTCCTGGCACTGGGGTAATAAAGCTTGCAATCTCTTTGACTTCATCAAATTTTACGTCTCCTACAACCTTTCCACTTTCTAACCGATTTGTCCCTACATCAATTACGATTGCACCAGGTTTTACATATTCTTTTGTTACCATTTCAGGTTTACCAATTGCTACCACGAGTATATCTGCTTGTTTTGCAATTGCTGGCAAATCTTTCGTTTTTGAATGAGTCATTGTTACTGTTGCATTTTCTCGTAACAATAAGAATGAGACCGGTTTACCAACAATATTGCTTCTTCCAATTACAACTGCATGTTTTCCTTTTATTTCTATTTCAGTTTGGCGAATAAGCTCAAGAATTCCATTTGGTGTACATGGTAAAAGTGTATTTTCACCGATGGCTAACTTCCCAACGTTCACTGGATGAAAACCATCTACGTCTTTTTCAGGCGAGATCGCATTGATAATCAATTTCTCATCAATTTGCTTTGGTAAGGGTAATTGAACGAGAATTCCATGAACATTCACATCTTGATTTAGTCGATTAATTTCCTCTAGTAGATCATCTTGTGAGGTTGATCGATCCATTCGAATCACTTCGGAGCGAATCCCTATTTCCTCACAAGCTTTTGCCTTCATGTTCACATAAATCTGTGATGCTGGGTCGTCACCGACTAAAATCACGGTTAACCCTGGGGTAATTCCCTTCTTTTTTAATTCCTCAGTTTCCCGTTTTAATTCTTCTCTAATTGTTTTTGCCACTTCTTTTCCACTAATAATTTGTGCAGCCATGATTTATACTCCTCCTTCATTTCGATTCACCTCTACCAGTAGAGGTTATGGAAATTAAATTTTTGAAAGAACGATTTAAAAGATTTTTAAATGTTGATTTAAAGCAATATTTGCGATACCAAAAGCATTATCACCTGAATAAGCAGGATCAGCAAAAAATAGTTTTGCCCCTACCGTCGGTTTCTCTAGCATCTTTCTTAGTTGTTTTCTTATATATTGGTTTTGGGCAACGCCTCCGACTATCAGTATTTCTTTCGGATAATTGGATTCGATAGCATTTTTTAAAGCTTTGCCAATCGATGTTGCAATTTGATGTTCGATGGCTCTGGCAATTTGCGCAGGAGACGTACCTTGAGCAAGTCTTCTTTTTGCTTCTGTTTCAGCACCCGAAAAATGAAAAGAATAATTCTTGACTGAAGTGGGGATCCTATCAAAATCCTCGGTATGAGTTGCTGCTAACTGTTCGATATGCTTTCCTGCAGGAAAAGGATATCCAAGCAATACTCCTATCCGATCTACTAATTGTCCGGCATGAAGATCCAATGTGCCACCAATTTTTTCTATTTCATATCCGTTCTCAATCACTTTAATCAAAAGGATCTCACTTGTTCCCCCTGATAGATGCACAGCTAAAAAGCTTGATTGCTGTGGTAACTCCTGACTGCTATAAATCCCTGCCGCGATATGGCCTTCTTGATGGGTCGTGTAATAAATAGGAATAGAAAAAGTGGAAGCCATAGTTTCTGCTACCGTTAAACCAACTTGGAAAACGGGCATATAGGAATTTTCCACTGGTCTAGGAGCACGACTTACAGCAATCCCGCTCAACTGATATTCCCCAGTGATTTGCTTTCCCTTAAATAGTTCTGGTAAGTTCTTAATATGCTGATATACGGCTTCAGACTGTTGAAGCCCTCGTTTACCAAGGTTCACGTTAAGAAGTTTTTTCGCTTCATAAAGAATGTTTCGATTTTCGTCAATAAAACAGATCGAGGTCATATAATTACTCGTATCAATTCCTAAAAAAACTTTTTTCTTCATAGATACCTCTAGTCTTCAATTTGTTCTTTTACTTTTTCCCATTCTGGGTGATCTTTTACCATTGAACCAAGAACACCATTGATAAATTTAGATGACTCATTTGTACTAAAAGTTTTCGCTAATTCAATAGCTTCGTTAATTGAAACACGAACAGGTACATCTTCCTTATATATTAATTCGTAGACAGCCATTCTTAAGATCACTCGGTCAATATTAGATAGACGTTCAATTGTCCAATTTTTTAAGTATTGACTAATCCTTTGATCAATAAGGTCGAGATGATCTAGAATCCCATAAATTCGATCTTTAATAAACTCTAAATCAAGTTCATCTATACTATTTTCGTCCAGTATTGTATGTATCGCTTCATTTGGTTCAGCTTTTGTTAAATCAATTTGATATAAGGCTTGTAAAACTTTTTCTCTTGCAACTCTTCGTTTCACTATCATTGCTCCTTATACAAAAATTTCATCTTTTATCTTATCATACCGTAAATGAAAAACCACCATACGAGGGTGGTTATTTAAAAAACTTTTCTGGTAAAATTTCTGTTAAGACGTCATGAAGATCTTCCTTGCTATCCACTTTATGTCCAATATAAAATCCAGCGATCACAAATGCAACAAAAATGAGGGTCTTCCAAAAACCTACAAATAAATAGATAAAACCAACGATTAAACCAATCAATAACCCTAAAATTTTACCAGGATGTTCTTCCCATATTTTCAAAAACATAAACATTCTCCTATTCCATGAGAACTTTCTTATTCGTAGACTGACTCACATTTGAAACCATAACATGAACTTGACCAACGGTAATGCCAGTGATCTGTTCTAATCTTTCTTTTACTAAATCTTGAATCTCTTTTGTAATTTGAGGAATAGGCGTTTCGCCATCAAAAACAATCTTAACTAAAACGGTCATTGATCCGTTATCGTCTGGTTTTACTTTTGCTTTTAACTCTCGAACACCTTTTATTCGGGAAGTGATTTTGATAACTAGGTTTTCTAACGTTTCCATTGAAATCTTAATATCCCCAATTTCTGAATGTTTACTGATCGGCGAAACTTCTTTTCTTTGAAGGCTTTTTGCCATTAAATATAAGCTTATTAAAAACAAAAGAACACTAATCACAAGTACAGTTGTCTTTACATCTGAATCAACAAAAAACCGAGTAATCAATTGATTAAATAGTAGCGGATCAAATAAACCGATTCCAAATACAATGATAAACAATGTAATAAAAAATAAAGATAAATTTGACAAGAATAAAATCAATCGATCGAATAGTTTCATATACATTCCCTCCTAACATTTTACCCCCTATCATAACAGAGGGGGGTAAAACATTACATTCGTCACTTACTCTATTTATCATCATAGTGAATATCATCAATATGTACATTTATCTCAACAACGGATAAGTCAGTCATGCCTTCAATCGCGTTTTTTATTTGCTCCTGTAATGTTTCCGCAACGGTAAGAAAGGGTTGTCCATATTCAATAATGATCGAAATATCAACAGCTACTTCTCTTTGACCGACTTGGGAGCGAACTCCTCTAGTATTTGCCTTGTTTCGCCCTAAAAAATCGACAAATTCTCGAGCACGTCCTCCACTCAATCGAAATACCCCTTCTACTTCTTCCGCTGTTAATTTCGCAATCATCTCGATGACTTGGGGGGAGATTTGGATCGTTCCCAGTTTATTCTCTTCGTCATATCGAATTCTTGTATCCATAAAAACACCTCCCATCGTCTTTTTTTCATTATAACAACGGGAGGCAAAAATTACAATTTCGCCATTCTTTAATTATTTAATTCTTTATGAATTGGATATTTTTCTAAAAACTTGGTATCAAACTCACCCTTAACAAATAGCTCATGATCTAGTAACTTTAGATGAAAAGGTATCGTTGATTTTACTCCGCTCATCGCAAACTCACTTAAAGCCCGTTTCATCCGAGAAATTGCTTCTTCTCTATCTCTTCCCCAAACGATGAGTTTCGCTACCATCGAATCGTAAAATGGAGAGATCGTATAGCCAGGATATGCTGCACTATCTACCCTTACCCCTAATCCACCAGGAGGTAAATAGAAGTCAATCGTTCCAGGTGATGGCATAAAGTTTTTTGCTGGATCTTCAGCATTGATTCGACATTCAATTGCCCAACCATTAAACTTAATATCTTCCTGTTTAAAGGAAAGTGGTTCCCCGGCAGCAACACGTATCATTTCTTTAATCAAATCTACTCCTGTTATCAACTCAGTTACAGGGTGTTCCACTTGGATCCGCGTATTCATTTCCATGAAATAAAATTTATCTCCATCCAATAGGAATTCAATCGTTCCGGCCCCATGATAATTCACCGCTTTTGCCGCTCGTACTGCTGCTTCACCCATTTTTTCCCTTAATTCAGATGTTAAAGCAGGTGAAGGTGCCTCTTCAACCAGCTTTTGATGTCGTCTTTGGATCGAACAATCTCTTTCTCCCAAATGAACAACATTCCCGTGCTTATCGGCAATAATCTGAATTTCAATATGCCGAGGATTCTCTAAGTATTTTTCAAGGTAAACCCCTGGATTGCCAAAAGCTTGTGCTGCTTCTTGTTGGGCCATTTGAATTGATTTTCTTAATTCTTCCGAATTGTAAGCAACTCTCATTCCTTTGCCACCACCACCAGCGGTAGCCTTAATAATTACAGGGTAACCGATCTCTTCAGAGAGTTGAACGGCCTCTTCTACATCTTCAATCAATCCATCCGAACCCGGTACTACAGGAACACCAGCTGCCTTCATTGTTTCCTTCGCAACAGCCTTTTCCCCCATCTTCTTTATTGCCTCAGGAGTTGGTCCAATGAATTCAATCTGAAATTCGGAACAAACTTCGGCAAAATCAGGGTTCTCCGCTAGAAAACCATAGCCAGGATGAATCGCATCTGACTCAGTCAATTTTGCAACTGAAATTATGTTAGCAAATTTTAGATAAGAATCTTTTGACGCCGTTGGTCCAATACAATAAGCTTCATCAGCCATTTTTACATGGAGAGCTTCCTTGTCAGCTTCAGAGTAAACTGCAACAGTATGAATCCCCATTTCTTTACAGGCTCGAATGATCCGAACGGCAATCTCGCCACGATTCGCGATTAAGATTTTTTGGAACATAGAAATCTCCTTCCTAATCAACCTTCACAAGGAATAGGGGTTGATTATATTCTACCAATTGCCCATTTTCTACAAGTACCTCGACAATTTCCCCTTTAACTTCTGCTTCTATCTCATTGAATAACTTCATTGCTTCTACAATACAAACTATTGTTCTCTCATCGACACGATCTCCAACTTTTACATATGGGTCAGCATCTGGTGCAGGAGCACGATAGAATGTACCGACCATTGGCGATTTAATTTGATGGAGGTTCGCATCAATCACTTTCTTCTCATCTTTTGCTACTGAAATTGCAGGGGCCACTTCTGGTTCAGCCTTTTGTACCACAGGAGCAGATTGAACAACAGGTGCTTGGATAACTGGTGTTTGTTCCATAACCACAGGTTGAACTTGTGGTGTAACCATTGAAGTTACAACTTCTTTGCCTTGTTTTCTCATCGAAATTTTGGAGTCTTCTTGTTCCAGTTCAAATTCTTGAATACTGGATTGATCGATTAACTTAATGAGTTCCCTAAGTTCGTGAATTTTGTACATTTTCTTTTCCCCCTTCAAAAAAACATTATCAAGATTATAGCATACCTTTTTTTTAAAGTGGTAACACCACAATAAAAGTTACCAAAATAAATATTCAACAAAAAAGCTCGATCTCCTGCTGACCGAGCGGTATTTTTTTAATTTTATGAATTTTTTACCTTTTTATTCCTTATCAACATATTAGGATTCCACTGGTTTAATATGAACTTTTGTTGCTGGAATGTTAAGATGTTCACTAACTAATTTTATGATACGCACTGCTTCTTCATTTTTAACGCTTTTCGCTTGTAAAATCACGTCAACACCATCATCATTTGTGATCACTACCGCATCTTTATATCCATCTGCAATTAATAATTTTTCTAGAACCAATTCTCCTTCATCTAATGATTGTAAACGTTCAATCTTATCTTGGATTTGGGCCATTGCTTCAGCAGAAGCATTCGATTTAAGCATTGAATAATATTCATCAAGTTGTTTACTTCTCATATTTCTTTTCTCATATTTTAATCCTACAAAATAATCACTAGTATTCTCGCCAATCTCATCTGTCATTTGTGTAACGTTCGCCGCTTCATTCGTAACGACATCATTGCTTGTTGTCTCTTGCTTGACATCTTTGTTTGCAAATTTAGTAGGATCGATCGGTTCGGATACGAGATAATAAACAGATAGCACAACCATAATCGTTAACATCGTAAGTACCCATACTGTTTGTTTCGATCTTTCAATCTTCTTTTTCATTAAAAAACCTCCCTTTTTTACTTAGAAATTGGTTATCTTACCAATTTCGAATCTGATTTTTAAAATCAAACTTTAAACAAAGTTTGAGATTCAAATTTAGTCCTTTATCCCTTTCTTGGTAATATTGCAATTTTATAAGGTGGAACATCGAGTAATCGTTGGACAGCTTCAGCAATCATCGTTTTCACTTGAATCTTATCGGCACCTTTTGCAACAATCACAACCCCCCTCACTTTTGGTTTTAATGTTTTTAGCACCAAAGGTTGTTCGTCATTATCAGATTGGTACAAGACGACTTGGTCATCTCTTTTGACATCTTTTATTTCTCTTGTACCACCTTGCTTATCCTGTTCTTTGGTATTCTGTTCTGTATAATTTTGATTTTTTTCAACAACGATTTCCTCAGAAGAGTCTAGATTTACTTTTACAGTGACTTCATCTACACCGATCATATTTGTTAAGATTTCAATTATTTTATTTTCATAAAGTTTTTCATAGTCTTCCATTGTTTTAGGATGATTCTCTTTATTGATAAGTCCAGCTGTTTCAGTTGAGGGAGGTTGAGCATTATTTTCTAGTTCTGGCATGACCTGATCTCTAATATTAAAGAAGGATGAAAGAATCATAACCGCTATCCCAATGAAAAGAACTAAAAAAAGCCAATACAATTGTTTCCTGCCCTTGCTTAAAACATGATCACCTCCTAATAGTTTTGCTAACCAACTTTGTTTTTGTTCCTCGCTCATGGAATCCCCCCTAACTCAAATCATGTTCAATCTTAACCGTAATCTGTTCCTCTTTTAATCCCCACTGTTCCTTGATAACTTGGACCATCTCTTTTGTTAATTGCTGATTGCTGACTTCACTTTCTTCTCCCCTTTCCTCAACTGAACGAGAAGAATTGGAAGACTTGTCTGTATTTACGGTTACGATTTCTACTTTCTCAATCTCTTTTATTTCTTTTTTTTGATCATCAACATGATCTCGTTTCCCTTCAAGTAAGGAAACTTCTACTTGATCAATTTGCCAATTTTGCTTCTCATCTATAGTTGCTTTTAGAGCTACTTTATGAACCGTAACATTAAAACGATTCTCTATTACTGATATAAGATGTTCTTTCATTGCTGTTTCTACTTGTTGGATCAATTTTCGCTTGAATTCTTCATTCAATTGGTCTTTATTTTTTGTCATTTCTTCCATAACTGGAATATTCGCATTAGAACTAACCTTTTTATTTACTTCTCGAAAAAAAATTTCAGTGGAAAAATCCTTAGAAAACAAACTAAAAATTGGTGAAATAATTGATAAGATAACGATCAGTCCTAATACCATTTTTGAATACTTTTGCATGTTTGTCGTTGGTAATAATAAATCAACAAATGTCGCTAGCAAAACGACCAAAATAATGTTTTGTAACCAATGGCTTATCCATTCAATCATATGCATGCACCCTATCGCAACATGACAGTTATATTACCGGCTGAGATAATAATGGTTAGAGCTAGGAAGAACATTAAACATACAGTCGCTAATGCAGCAAAAACAAACATTAAGTTCTTTCCAATCATATTTAACGTATCAATCATTGGATTATCCCCTAAAGGTTGCATAATTGCTGAGGAAAAATTATATATAAAAGCTAAGGTCAAAATTTTAATTGAGGGAAAAATCACGATTAATAAAAGAATCAAAACCCCTGCCATCCCTACGGCATTTTTTACAAGTAATGATGCCCCAACCACCGTATCTGTCGCATCAGCGAACATTTTCCCAACAACCGGAACAAAATTCCCTGTGATATACTTTGCAGTCCGCAAAGTAACCCCATCTGCTACTGCTGCAGTTGCACCTTGTACTGAGATCACACCTAGAAAGATCGTAGAAAAAATTCCCAACGCACCGATGCTGATATTACGTAAGAGCTTGGCCAATTGCGAAACCTGATATTTTTCTGATATTTTACTAACGATCGATAATACAGCTGAGAAGAAAATCAAAGGAAAAATCATTTTATAAATCACTGTACCAATTACATGGATTAAAAAGATGATAAAAGGATGAAACATAGAAGCCGATACTATCCCTCCTGAAGAGGCAACTAGGGCAAGAACCAATGGAATCAATGCAATCATAAAACTGATCATTTCTTGAATGGAATCCTTGGCTGAATTAATGGCGACGGTAAAACTATTAATGGCGATAATCATCATGACCAAATAAGAGACATAAAAAGCTACTTTACTGACTGTGCTTTGTTCAAAGGTGGTCTGGATGTTTTGCAAAACCGTACTAAAGACCGTTAGTAAAATAATGGAGCCAATTAATTTACTGTTATAAAGGATTTCGTAGAAGATATACTTGATTAACCCGATAAAAAAAGATTGAAATTTGAAATCATTTCCTGGCATCACAAGATCAAACAAACTTTTTTGATTTTCTGGGAAAAAACCACCGTATTGTTTCATCAGCTTATCCCAAAACTGTTCAATTTTTTGTGTATTCACTTGCTGTAACTGCTCTTTTACAATTCCATCCATTGCACTCTCTGCAAAAACCTTTTGTGAAGAAAATGATAAAATCATGATGAGAAATAGGAGAAAGGCAAATATTTTTTTCTTCATTTTGATCATCCTTTAGGGTAACAAATGAATAATCGTTTCAATAATGACACTAATAATTGGGACCGCCATGACAATAATTAGAATCTTACCAGCAAGTTCAATTTTTGAAGCAATTGCTGCTTGACCAGCATCTTTTACCATTTGTGCACCAAATTCTGCAATATAGGCGATTCCAATAATCTTTAGAATCGTTTCTAGGTAGACCATATTAATATTCGATTGTACTGCTAATCTCTCCAACACTTGAATCACCAACGAAATCTTACCTATGAGAAAGAGAAAAATCGCAATTCCTGTAAATAAGGCGATTAGGAATGAGAATTGGGGTTTTTGATCTTTTATAAGTACAGCTAATATTGTTGCAATTAAACCTACACCAACAATTTGTACGATCTCCATTGTCAACAACCTCTTTTAAGGTTAATGGAAAAGAAATACGCGCTGAATTTCTTGAAACAAATCGTTGACTAATGTGGCAACCATATAAAGAATGACGACAAAACCGATCAACGTAACCCAATCCGCCACTTCTTTTTTATCCATTTGCTTCAAGATAGTCGTAATCATGGATAGAATAATACCGATTCCTGCAATTTGAAAAATCGTATTCACATCAAAATTCATAAATTCACCGCCTAATACATCAGAATCACAATTAATAGTCCTAAAAGAACACCTAAGTTTTTACTTAATTTTTCATATATTTTTTGATCATCTCGTGCTAATTGTTCTTCTGCTACTAGTTGTTGTACCGTTAATTGAATATGCTTGATTTGATCGTTCTTATCCGTCATTCCTAATGTATGTCCGTATTGTAGCAGGATTTGTTGGTCTTGCGCTTTTAGTGAGGTTTTTGGAATTGTTGTTTGAATGGCTCTTTGCCAACATTCAAAAGTTGATTCTCCATCCAAAGTGCGTAAATTGTTCCCCATCTCTTGGAATAGCTGACCAATTATACCTGGTATTCGTTTTCCAATTAAGTCCATCGCAATATGAAGTGGTCTTGAACTATAGGCAATTTCTGTTTCAAGCATTTGTAATCCTTGCTGAAGATAGCGTAATTGTTTCGGTCTCTCATGATATGACCTTGCCACAACCAAGCCACCATAAGTAGATGCAGCAATAATTAATGTTGCTCCAATTAATTTAAGCATATGACTTCTCCCTTAACACTGGCTTTAATTCTTCGTTAAGGATACGCTCTATTGTTCCTACTCCCTGATTCCTACTTAAGATTACATAGCGAGTAAAAATACCTTGCTGGATCAACGAAGAGATGGACGGCCGATTCGCGATCTCAGCAATATTACTTCCATGTGCAGTGGCAATGATTGATACCCCTGCATTTCGTGCTTCAAAGATCGCATCAGCATCTTCTTTACGGCCAATTTCATCTACAATTAATATCTCTGGTGACATGGAACGAATCATCATCATCATTCCCTCAGCTTTTGGACATGCATCCAATACATCTGTTCGTGGACCAACGTCATTCTGAGGAACACCAAATACACATCCAGCAATCTCTGATCTTTCATCAACAATACCTACTTTTTTACTTGTGAGCCTTAGTGTTGGGACTCCGATACTAAGTTGTCTAGCAATATCTCGTAAAAGAGTAGTTTTTCCACATTGAGGTGGAGAGATAATCAACGTATTGTGAACCTTTCCATCTCTATCTGCTATTAAATAAGGAATCACTTTATTCGCGACGCCAATTTTTTGTTTCGCGATCCGAATATTAAAGCTGGAAATATCTTTGATCGATTTTACTTCACCATGTTCAAGGATCACCTTTCCACTAATCCCGATTCGGTGGCCCCCATTTACCGTGATATAACCTCTTTTCAACTCTTCTTCCAACCGGTATATGGAGTGATTGCTAATTAAATTAAGCATCTTTAATATATCATCATGTGATACAATATAGGCTTCCTGTTCTTGCAACGTCATTTTCCCTTTTGAAGTAAGAAAAGCAAAGCGATTTAAATAAGAAATTTCTAATGGACGGTTCTCACGTAAGCGAATTTCTTCGATTTCTTTTGCTATTGTTGGTTCAACCATTTGAATAAATTGCCGTATTTGATTTGGGAGTATGGCTAAAATCTCACTCTTCATCTTGTACCTCCTGTCCACTATCATTCTTCACTAATACATATTCTTACTTGGACAAATTATGCTAGAAAAATAAAAAAGCTCTCCAGTGAATCATTACTTCTTCTGGAAAGCTTTTTATCGTTCTCATTTTTCCTTTACTTTACATTGGTAACAGAATCTTCATCATTTAAAATAAAGACATGATCACAATTTGGACAAACGATATCTGTTGGTCCTTCACCTTCAAAAAAATCTTGATCAACCATGATCAATTCGTG
Organism: Tepidibacillus fermentans; assembly: GCF_004342885.1. Lineage (NCBI taxonomy): Bacteria > Bacillati > Bacillota > Bacilli > Caryophanales > Bacillaceae > Tepidibacillus > Tepidibacillus fermentans. Next base: position 55,029 of record NZ_SMAB01000002.1, on the reverse strand, counting down.
ACAAGATGGACATTCTACTTCAAAATATTGAATGCCATCATCTATTTCTTCGTCATCTATCTCATCATCTTCATCATCTATATCATCGAAATCAGGTTCATTATAATAGTCCACTTCTAAATCATTGAGATCCTCATCAATTACTTCTACATATTCCTCTAATTCTGCTAACCTGTTGGTTGTATGTTGTAATGTTTCATTCAGTTCCTTGATGACAGCCATTAGCTCTTCTAAAAATTTTCCTTCTGGTTTGTTTTTGTATAAATCCAATCCTTCCGCTAAACCTTCCAAATAGGAAATTCTTTCTTGGATTCGATTCATTTAGATACACCCCCTATAAATTCATCTTTTGTAGTATGTACCTAAATGAATGGGTTTATCCTATTTTCTAACAGCATACAAAATGAAACCGACACCTGTAAAAATTATCAATAACTTTCCATATGATAATTTATCCGCCATGCCAATTAAACCAATTGTTGTCGTAAATAAAAGAATGGTCGGACCTAATAAGGCAAGTAAGGAGTTCACGATTAGTGCTTTACTGATCTCATTAAATTTTAACATCATGAATCCAGCTAATATTTCCATCGAACCTGAAAAAAAACGCAACAATGCCATGCCAAGTACAAATTTGTCAAAATCCTTCATACCTCTCCTCCATCTCATCAATCATTCCCTATTAATTACATATACGTTTCATTGTCCAAAGAAATCACAAAATGTTTTTTCTAGGCACCTTTCCCTACTCCATGCATATATTAGTGGCATAGATAATCCGATCGCCCATTTGAGGAAGGAGAGGAAAATATGCTTGTTGATGTCATACCCATAGTGGACGAGGTGAAGAATGAGAATCTATATAAAAAAACAGTTATCATCGTCGATATTCTTCGAACTTCCTCAACGATTATTACTGCATTAGCCAATGGTATAGAATGGATTATTCCTGCGGAAACGATCGGTCAAGTAAAAACCATAAAAAATATCGAAACCAGTGCACTCTTAGCTGGTGACCGTTTTTCAAAAAAAATACAGGAGTTTGATTTAGGGAATTCCCCTTTGGAATATACATCACTTCCATTAAAGAATAAAAAGATCATATTGACTACCACAAACGGGACAAGAGCCATACAAAAGGCTGGAAAAGGTGAATATATTTTTATCGGTGGATTTTTAAATGGTGCTAGCTGCATCCAAAAGGCTCTAAAATTAAAGCGTGACATTGTTATATTATGTGTAGGGAATCGAAATGAATTTGCATTAGAGGATGGATTGGCTGCTGGTTTTTTAATCGACACATTAATGAAGAACTCGGATCAAGCATATGAAATCAATGATTTTGGGAAGGCAGTATATGGTATGTATAAATACTACGAGGATAAACTCACTGATATTTTAAAAACTACGGAGACTGCAAAAAGGTTAACTCAACTAGGATTCGGAGATGATATCCATTTTTCTAGTCAGATTAATTATTACTCTGTTTGCCCAAAATATGATCCTTCTAAAAATATGATTAAACCCTCTTCCGATTGAAGAGGGTTTATTGTGTTTTAAGCTCTTTGTACATAAGATTCTGTACGCGTATCAATTATCAGTTTATCACCGACATTCACAAAAAGTGGTACTTGGATTTTTAATCCTGTTTCTAATGTAGCGGACTTAGTGGCACCTGTTGCGGTATCTCCTTTGATTCCTGGTTCAGTTTCAACGACTTCAAGAGTCACGGTATTTGGTAGATCAATACCAATAATTTCTCCTTGGTAGCTAATGATGTATACATTCATATTCTCTAATAGATATTTTTTCTCTCTTTCTAATCTTGAAGCAGGAATTGAGATCTGGTCATATGTATTTGTATCCATAAAAATATAATCATCGCCACTATTATACAAGTATTGCATTTCCTTCGTCTCAATACGAGCTCTTGCAATTTTCTCACCAGCACGGAAGGTTTTTTCCTGTACGGAACCTGTGCGTAAGTTTTTTAATTTGGATCGTACAAATGCTGCTCCTTTTCCAGGTTTTACATGTTGAAATTCAATGACTTGCCAAATATCTCCTTCTACTTCAATGGTTAATCCTGTTTTGAAATCATTGGATGAAATCACCGAAAAAACCTCCTAAAAATCTGTATTTCCTTTGCTACTCAATAATGATTAATTCTTTTGGTGAATGGGTTAATACCTCTACACCATGCTCTGTAATTAACACATCGTCTTCAATGCGAACCCCGCCAAATTTAGAAATATAAATTCCTGGTTCAATTGTGACGATCATACCTGGTTTTAAGATTACTTCACTTTTCATGGAAAGTCCAGGCCCTTCATGAACATCTAATCCGATTCCGTGCCCCGTACTATGACCAAAATACTCTCCATAGCCATAACGGGAAATAATCGATCTCGTTAAAGCATCTGCTTCTTTCCCTGTCATTCCTGCTTTTACATGATGTACACCATTGAGTTGAGCTTCTAAGACAATATTATGTATTTCTCTTTGCTTTTCATTTACTTTTCCTATCGCAATCGTACGTGTGATATCGGAGACATATCCTTGATAAATAGCCCCAAAATCCATCGTGACAAAATCACCGACTTCAATTACCTTATCACTAGCAACACCATGTGGAAGTGCAGAACGAACTCCAGAAGCCACAATCGTGTCAAAAGAAGCTCCTTGTGCACCCAGTTGACGCATTTTGCATTCCAACTCTAGAGCAACTTCAATTTCACGCATACCTGGTTTGATAACCTTAAGAACATGAGAAAAAGCTTGATCTGCAATCACAGCAGCTTTACGAATCAGTTGAATCTCTTGTTCATCCTTTATCATTCTGATTGATTCTAGCACTTGGGATAAAGGAACAAGGGTTACAGGCTGAAAGTTTTCCTCAAACTGTTTATATTGTGAATAGGGAACATAATCTTGTTCAAATCCTAATGTATGAATCCCGGTTTTTGCAACCAATTCTTTCAGCTTTTTCAGCATCGAATCTTCTTGATTCACAATTGTAAAATATTTTGCTTGTTCTGCTGCTTGTTCTGTATAACGAAAATCAGTAACTAGAAATGCATCATGTTGGGTCACAAGTACATTTCCAGCACTTCCTGTGAAACCGGTAATATATCGTCGATTACTTGAATGAGTGATCAATATTCCATCTAGATTACGTTCTTTTAACTCTTCTCTTAATCGCTTGATTCGTTTCTCCATCCCATTTTCACCTCCTTCAAAAAGGAAAATTGTTTCCCATTTTTTGTTCCACTCTAACCCTGTTTAAAATAATCTGCAAGAAAGTAAAGAGCTGCCAAATAACCAAACATCCCCAATCCGGAAATTTGACCGATGGTAACGGGTGCAATAACAGATTGATGACGAAAGGATTCGCGTTGATAAATATTGGAAATATGTACTTCAACCGTAGGTATTTGTGTACCTGCAATCGCATCCCGAATCGCATAACTATAATGAGTAAATGCACCTGGATTAATGATTAATCCATCATAAACACCCATTGCTTCGTGGATTTGATCAATTAACTTCCCTTCATGATTCGATTGAAAAAAAGTTAAATCCAAATCAATCCTTAACCCTAAATCAGTCATTTGCTGGTGCAATTCTTCAAGTGATGTTGTACCATAAATTTGGGGTTCGCGTTTTCCAAGAAGGTTTAAATTGGGACCATGCAAAACAAGAACTTTTCTTTTCATAAAATTCTCCTAAATGGCATTTTTCTCAGATATTTTATCATAATTCGCTCTGTTTGAATAGCTGTGTATCGCTGATATTATGATTGTTGATCACCTTGACTTTGTTCTTGTTCTTGCTCTTGGTTGTTAAATTCTGCAGAGATCGAGTAACCAATAAACAAACCAATAAGGATATACAAAGATAACATAACCGAGTTGGTATTTAATCCAAGTTTTTGAACTTGTTTTGTCAAATGAAAGAATGGATTGAGAACGAAAAATAACAATCCCCATAAAAAAAGACCATAACCGATCCCAACCCATGGACTTGCGTATTTTGCAAAAAATTGAGCATATAAGAGTGAAGCAAGGATCATAAAAACGATAAAGAATCCTAAACCAATGAAATGCCCTTGCCAAGTCATAACATAATCAGGATTTAAAATAGGTTTTGCATAGATGGATGGTCCGACATCCGTAAATTGTAGATAATAGGCAGCCAATGATAAAAAACCCCAAATTACCCCAGCTGCCAAACCAATTTGAATAGCCAATTTTCTTTTTTTTTGTTTATATTTCATTTGATTGGTATCCACTACTGCTCATCCATTCCTCAATATATTCAACAATTTTTACAATGACTTGATCCACTTCAGCATTGTTTTCTGGAATCTTCCATTCGCTTTCAGCAAAAATCTCATAATATCCTTCTTCCGTATGATCTAAAGGTATAATTTTTTCTGCTTTTATATTTTTATTTTCTTTTAATTTGTCTTCAAATTTGCTTTGGTCAATTTGTATACTATTTTTTGGAAAAGTAAAAGCAAATAAGAAACGTACCTTGTGGTAATCAATGGGATAGATTTCGATTTCCACATAAGGACTATCTCCATCTACTAAATCCTTACGTGCATGAATCATCACATAAGATTCATTCATTACAGCCCCTAAAGGTTGTTCAATCAGAGTATGGACCATTGAAACAGGTATCTCCTCATCAAGTAAATCGATAAACCGTTTAATAAATAGCTCCATGGTTAACCTCCTACATAAAATGGAAATTCTTTAACCACATAGGAAAATTTAACTTCATTAAAGTAATAAATTGAAGTTAAACTTGACCTATCGGCATTATTAGAGCAACTTTAACTTCGTTATTAGTTGCTCTTATCCATTAGCACTAACTTCTAGCATCACATCGGGGAAAACTTCCGCTAAAGAAGGACTCGACTACGTCTTCAAAAAGACTTCGATAGAAGTTTTTTTTACTATTATTTTGGAAACAGAGTAAAGATATACACGGCTTCTCTACTTTTGTCTGAAGGTGCGAGTATTCATTGGTTTCATCACAAAAACATGTTAAAATATAATCTATAACCTTTGTCGAAGCTATCATAATTGTGGGGTGAATGTCGTTGTCGAAACAAAGCTGTCCTTTATATGGTGGGCAAGCCGTTGTGGAAGGAGTTATGTTTACAGGAAAAAATGTGACGGTAACTGCCATTCGTAGAAAAGATCAAAGCATTGAATATTTCACAATGAAAAACATAGAGAATAAAACGCTCCATCAGTTAAAAAAAATCCCGTTTCTACGGGGTATTGTTGCTCTATTTCAATCCATTGCTAACGGTTCAAAACATTTAAATTTTTCCGCTGAACGGTTTGATGTTGATACAGGTGAAGAAATTAAACAAGATAACTCCAAACTGACGATGATATTAGGAGTAACCTTGGTTGGGATTTTATCATTTATCATTGGAAAACTATTATTTACTGCTTTACCGGCTGCTTTAGCCCAAATCTTATTTGGAAAAATGGTTCCTAATCAATTTGTTAATAATCTGATTGAAGGATTAATAAAAATTCTTTTATTACTGATTTATATACTTGCGATTGCCGCAACTCCTTTTGTGAAACGATTATTCCAATACCATGGAGCAGAACATAAAGTGATAAACACGTTTGAGGCTGGCGAAGAATTAACCGTTGAAAATGTAAAAAAATATTCCCGTTTTCATTATCGTTGTGGTAGTAGTTTCATAGTTCTCACTGTCATTATCGGGGTAGTAATCTATTCAATCTATAATGTATTTTTCCCTTATCATTCGATTTGGGATCGCGTGGTTCAAAGGATTTTTTTGATACCCGTCGTCATTGGTGTATCCTATGAATTTTTACGTTTTACGAATGCAGTCAGAGATATCCCGATCTTAAAATGGCTCGGTCTACCTGGGATTTGGTTGCAAAACTTTACAACAAAAGAGCCAGATGATCGGCAAATTGAAGTATCCATCGCTTCATTTAAACGTATGAGAGAACTTGATGCGAAATCAGATGAATTATTATTTATTAAATGATTGAAGGGAAGTTGAATCGTTGAGAAAACATGGAATTCTTTATTGGGTTTTATTGATCCTATTTATTATTGGAATAGCCCAATCTTTTTTCATCAATCCATCAGGCATTCTAATCCCATTAATCGTTTTTGGAACCATTTACTATTTTTATAAACATCCGGAGAAAGTTTTTTGGATTCTCAACAGAAATCGAAATCACTCTCGCCATACAAAGTATGCCTTAAAGAGAAAAAGACGCCGCTTTACCGTAATTAAAGGAAATAAAGATGACGATCCAACAAGGTACCATTGAACAAATTCATTTTATCCAAGATAGGTTTATATTCTATAAGCAGCGACATAGCACGACTAGCAGCTTTAGCTGTGTAGCATGACTTGTACACTTTGTGTACTTTTGGGAGTGCATTTCTTTCTTATCCTATTTATTCAAAAGAAATACACGGACAACGGAGCGCATTGGAATATACAAACCATTAGTGTTAAAACATACAAGCCATATCAGTTTTGTACCGTTGAAAAATCATATAAGAAAAGCCGTAATCTTTTTACTGATTACGGCTGTTTTCAGGACTGTATTTCTTTCGATCTATATGTTGAAGCATATTGTGCAAAATTCCATTGATTAAAAAATTTTTTCGCTGAATTTACACCTGACAAGTATAACTTTTCTCTTTGCTCATCTGAAATGTCAAATTCGGTTGTCTTTGTTCCAAGCGTATTTACCATAATCGTTCTGACAAAGTCCTTCTCTTTTAAATGTAGCATATCATGCGCATCCATCATGGTATTAATTAGTGCATGACCTAAAGAAAGCGGTCCTTTTACCTTATTCGGTTTCCCTGTTTTTTCTGATACTAAGCGAAATCCAAAGGTTGGCCATTTGGGATAAAACTCACTATCAAAAATCCAAACGGGAAAGTTACTCAAAATTCCCCCATCAACGATATAGTGATAACGATTTCCATTTTTTGTTCCATCATTTGTTTTTAATCGGACTGGTTGGAAGTAAAAGGGAATACTAGCGCTCATTCTTACGGCTTTAGCAATTTCAAACGTTGATGGTTCAATGTCAAATTGAATCAAATCATCGGGGAGTTTAAGAAGGGTTCCACTTGTAATATCCGAGGCAATGATATAAACTGGTTTATCTAAATCCTGAAACGTCCGTACACCTTTTGCTAACAATTTTCTCCAAACCCATTCTTCTAATGCATCTCCACAATAAATTCCTGAATACCTTAATAAATTGCTGATTTGCCCAATAACAGGAAGATGTAAGATTCCTTTTTTGCGAATAAATTGTTTATAATTCATTTCCAACATAATTTTTTTTAATTCCTCCGCTGTATACCCTGCCGCTAAAAAAGAAGCAATGATTGCCCCGGCCGAGGTTCCAGCCAATCGTTTCCATTCATATCCTCTTTTTTCTGCTTCATGAATGGCTCCAATTAAACCAATTGCTTTTATACCACCACCCTCAATCACGACATCTGCAAACATTTCAACACCTCCATACATTCCTAATTAAATGTATGTTGGAGATGAAGGAAATTTCCTTTACAAATTCAGAAGTCAATGGTTAAAAGTTAGACTCGATAGCAACAGTCTACACTAAGTCCTGATCATCTAAAGCTTTCTTTAGTTCATTAAATTTGTCAATAAATTCTTTATCCTGTTTTAGATACATGACGAGTCGTTGAATCGCATCGATTGATTCCCAGCTTAAATGGTGTTCGATCCCCTCAACATCTTGATAGATCAACTTTTCATCTTCGATTCCAATCATACGAAGAAATTCTTCTAATAATGTATGACGGTCGACTAATTTTTTTCCAATATTTTCTCCTTTGGGAGTAAGAATCAATCCACGATATTTCTCATAAATCAGATATTCATCTTTGTCTAGTTTCTGAATCATTTTGGTCACAGAAGAAGGTTGTACTTCAAGAGCCTCAGCAATGTCAGAAACCCTTGCATATCCTTTTTCTTGAATTAATGTGTAAATTCTTTCTAAATAATCTTCCATACTAGGAGTCGGCATCAATAAAACTCCTCTCAAATATTAAAACCAACTTGTTCCAAACCACTTTGTTAAATATACGGTGATCTTAGCCATTTGGTTCGTAAATAATAAAAGTCCAATCAGAACGAGTAAAACCCCACTGACTTTCATCACTTTCTCTGAATAACGAACGATCCATTTGGTTGAACCAATAAAAAAAGCCATGATAAAGAATGGGATCGCAAAGCCAATACTATACACCAGTAAGTAAAGCATGCCCTTCGATGGATCTGTTGCCGCTAGAGCCAATATAAGGGTTAAGATTGGGCCGACACAAGGTGTCCACCCTGCAGCAAAACTAATTCCAATAAATACCGATCCCAAATAACCAGACGGTTGACTCTTAATCTCCATTCGCCGTTCTTTCATTAACCAATTCCATTTCAGCCAGCCACCAAGGAATAATCCCATGAAGATCATTAATACCGCACCGATCTTTCGGACAATATCCTGAAATTGATAGAAGAGGTCACCAATTAGACTCGCACTATAACCTAGGGAGATAAAAATGATAGAAAAACCGAATGAAAAGAATAATGTATGCAAAAGAGTTCTTCGTCGAATATTTTTTTGATCAAAATCGTTCTTTAATTGATCGACGGAAATACCTGTAATATAGGATAAATAAGAAGGATATAAAGGCAATACGCAAGGTGAAATAAAGGAAACAATCCCACCTATAAAAGCGATCCAAAGATTCAAATTACCCCCAACCAAGTGAATTTTCCCCCTTGATCGAATTCTACCTGTCATCTATAAATTATCATATTTTTCGACGAAATAAAAATAATTCTACACTTTAGACATAAAAGAGTCATGAAACTTTCATGATATCGTTTTCACTTTTGTTGGAACCCTACATATAATAATATACCAAAAAACAAGGATGATCTTAAACTGGAGGTAGATGTTATGTCTATTGAGCCTCTTCTGTCCTACATTGTCGTCCACAAAGTAACTGGAAAAAAGATAAGAACATTAATAGAAAGCAGAACTGGAGAAACGTTTACTTATGATTTTGGCGACACCATCTATGATTACAAAAGTAATTCTTATGTAACGGTCACTCAGGATGGAACAACAATCAGCATGTATGATTACAAAAGTGGTAAACATTTTTCCATTCAATCAAAGTCTCCAGGAATTTTTATGGCCTATCAATTTGAAAATGATGATTACTATGAAATAAGAGTACAAAATAAGCTTGTCCTTATCACCAACAAAAAGAAAGGAACGACAAAAGTTTATTACTATCATCAGTAACGTTTGACTTAAGATCAAACGTTTTTTTGTACTTTTCAATTAATAAGATTATGCCTTTACGACATAAGCCTTAAGCTTTAAAATTGATATGGATCGTTCCATCTTCAAATTGTCCTACTTTATTAAGACTAACTTTTAAGATACCGCGATGATATGTGGCCTTTGCTCCTTTTGCTGTAACTCTTGCTGGTATCGGTATCGTCTTATAAAAATACTCAGAATAACTACGAGTCACACTTTTCCCACTGTTAGAATGAACGTTCTCTTCTTTCGAAAGTCTCCCCTCCATAACCAAATGATCCCGATTAACTGAAAGATGAACCTTATGATCTTTTGATAAGTCAGGAAGATCAATATAAACTAAAATTTTATCGTCTTTCTCTTCAATTTTTTCATTAATTTCACTTCCTGTGGGCAATGCTGGGTACCATGAAGAATATCCATGAAATAGTTGGTTCACCTGGTTTAGAAAGTAATTTTCTATATCACGAAAAAATCGTTCTAACTCACTCATCATCATTCCTCCTCTCCCATATTTATCATACGTTTTCGAGAAATGGTTGGTTCTAGGAGGAAGTCTATTTTTACTGATGATATAGGTTTTATTGAAATAGAGGATTACGGTATAATGAAACTATCAGTTTGGTCGTGAGGTGATTAAAATGGATAGAAAAAAGAGACTAGGTGAAGAACGTAGACAATTAATCTTGGATTGGTTAAAACGCTCAGAGGGGCCATTAACAGGTCAACAGATTGCGGAAAAAATGAATGTGAGTAGACAAGTGATTGTTCAAGATATATCTTTATTAAAAGCAAGAAATGAACCTATTATTGCAACCGCCCAGGGATATGTTTACATGAACGAAAAAGAATCTGATCATCCCTATCGAAGAATCATTGCTTGTTCCCATTCACCTCAGCAAACTCAAGAAGAATTAAATATCATTGTTGATCATGGTGTATTTGTTAAAGACGTCATCGTTGAACACCCCATTTATGGAGAATTGACTGCGTCATTAATGCTAAAAAATCGCAGAGATGTTCAACAATTTATTGATAAAATGACCGAAACAAAAGCAGCTTATTTATCAGACTTAACAGGGGGTATTCATCTTCATACATTAGAAGCAGAGACAGAAGAACAACTAGATGAAGTATGCGAAACGTTAGAAAAGGCTAGTTTATTACTTTCAAAGACTGAATAAATTCCCTTCTCGGAAAAATAGGTTTATTTCATTGTCTTGTATGATTCAATAAGCTACGATATAGCACGACTTGCAACTTTAGTTGCATAGCCTGACTTGTACCCTATGGGTGCTTTAGCGAGCGAGTTTTCTTACCATCTGTTTATTTTTGGAAAACCGCGAAGTGTCGGAGCAGCATTAGAACATACTACCGCCGCTATTACTCCCAAAATCTTACACTTTTTTACGTCAAAAAAACCAGGCAATTATGCCCGGTTTCTATCTCTTTCTATTCTTCTCTAATTAAGTAAAGTCTGTTATCTTCCACTTTATATAAGAGTGGAGCGACTATTATCTTTGGATAGCGCAATCGTAAACGTTTTGCTTCGCTTAAGACAAAGTCTACTTCATTGCCGATCTCAAACATTGAAGGGTCGGCCAATAGCCTGTTGTTTCCCATGCATTGTCGATAGGGATGCTTTTCTGTCCTTGTATGGGTACATGCGCATAACGTCTTCCTTTCTTCATAAAAAACAGAATGCCCAAAAGATAAATGTGTGTGCAACATTGGTCTTGAAGATGCCCGTTTACCTTCAACCCATTTACCATATTTTGAAGATCACCCGAAAGATGATTAGTAGTATTTTTAGATCTACAAGTAATAGTTTCTTAGGAAACGTCAATTTCTGATAGTTTTCCGTTCTCCTAGTTCACAAATAATCCGTGAACCTTAACATGAGATGGCATCAACGGATGATCACGAATAATATTGACACTATTCTGTATGCCCTCTGTTAAAGTTTTGCTGCCCTCTAACCATTCACTTAGATTCCCACCAGGAAATTCTGGCATGCTATTTTTAAAAAGATAATCTAATGTTTGTATTTTCTCCTTTAGTCCATCTTTCTCATATATTTTGTTAAGTAAATCTTGTATATCCACTGTATTCTTTTGACCATCTTTTGTGCCGACCACAAAAATTTCTTCAACATTTTCCTGATAAACAGCAATGATGATGTCTCGCATTTAATCACCGTAAGAATGTGAAATCACGGATCCAAAACTTTTTAAAATTAACATGTTTTCCGGATGGAAATTAATCGCCTGATGTAATAATCGTTCCAATTCGCACTCCATTCCGATCACAAATAAAACTTTTTGTTTTCATCTAAATACATGAGATTCACCCCATTAATTTATTTGAAACACTATTGAAGAAGTTGTGCTATGGCAAAATACAGAGGTATTCCGATGATCAAATTAAAAGGAAAGGTCACTCCAAGTGATAACCCGAGATAAATCGACGGATTGGCCTCAGGAACGGAGGATTTTAAGGCGGCGGGAGCAGCAATGTAAGAAGAACTTCCTGCTAATACCCCCATTAACGTGGCCCCTCCTAGCGAAAGGCCAACCATCTTCCCTACAAAAACTCCAAGGGTTCCTCCAACAATCGGCATACAGATCCCAAATAATAAAATTTTCCATCCATGTTTTTTAACTTCAGGAAGTCGTTGTCCTACGATTAATCCCATATTTAATAAAAATAAAATTAAGATGCTTCCATAAAGATCGATAAACAATGGTTTCACAGTAGATACGGCATCTTGGCCAACAAACCAACCGATAAGAAGGCTCCCCAACAAAAGCAATACACTCTTTCCAAATAAACTTTCTTTAATCACTTCTTTATCAAACAAACCATTCATAGACGAATAAATGCCTGCAGCAAAGCCTAGACGGTGAGTAGCAATTCTTTGGTTATCTGGAGCCTTCTGCAATAACCTTAACAGAAACAAGGAGACAAAAATGGCTGGGCTTTCCAATAATACGATTAATACGTTCATAAACCCTTCATAATCCACCCCATTCTTACCAAGGAAAGAAATAGTAGCTCCATAAGTCACAATACTGACTGAACCGTATGTCGCTGCCAATCCTATGGCGTTTTTTAGATCCATTTTCATGAAACGAAGCACGATTAACGACAGTACAGGAATGAAAACACCCAAAAACAGGGTTCCGAGAATAGGCTTCATTACGGTGCCTAACGCATAATGAGAAAGTTCAATTCCCCCTTTGATACCAATGGCCATCAATAGATAAATACTTAACGCCTCACTTAGTCCATTAGGAAATTTCAAATCTGATTTAAATAAAGCAGCCATAATACCTAATAAAAAAAATAACACGTATGGTGATAATAAGTTCTGTAAAACGATTTCATACATTTCAATCAACCCTCCTATTTTGTGATACAGCTCAATGGATTTCTTAAGTCTGCATTAGTTTCTTCAATAAAAAAACCGGCATATTCAACAACCAATGATGAATTTCAACCCATTGGCTTGAATCATACCGGTTTACCTTCAACTCATTTTTCATGTTTTGAAGGCCTACCATTGTCTTTATGACAATTTCTTTTGCAAATCACTATATAATCTAAAAACCATAATTCGTTCTCCGGTGCGTGTACTAATATCAGTGTGAAAACTCACCACTTCTTCTCCGGTCAAATCCCTTATCAGTTGGTACAGTTTTTCTCGACCAGACTCCACTAGATCAGAACGAATTCTTTTTACCGACAATAATCCTTCTTTTGTGTCACAAAGTTTGTATTCGGCAGGTGTAAGAATTCCATTTAAAGCAACAACCACCATATCCCTAAGAATATCTGTTTTTACTGACACGGAACCTCGTCCTAAAAAATCTTTTTCCCATTGCGTTAAAGCTTTACCTATCTCAGCTTCCAAAGAGCCTTTTGTCCATTTTGTACTCTTCAATATTTCTACCTCCCAAATAAGGCGGTATATTTCTTTTCCCAACACAGAATGGGGAAAATGAAATATACCGCCTTATCATAATTTTAACCTCAATCCGTTCAGTACTTTTTCACACAATCAATAATAAAATAAATATTAACTGCCTGCTAAAGTACAATTAGACATGAGGTTGCCATTACTAATCTTACGGATTACTGTTGTTTTATATTTTAGCTTTTACTGTTTATCCTGTCAACACTATAAGGTGTGTTGTACGTCCGTAAATTATAGTAGGATTATCTAACAAAACGGACAGGACTATAGATTTCTCGTATCGATTCTGATAACTTAAGACATTATTACGAATCAGAATTAGTGTAGGTTCCCTCATCAGTCAGGAGTGGAGGAATATATAACTGTTTTGAAGGGTGAATTGATTCTAAAAATAGATTAATAAAACCTATACAATTCTTGAAGGTGACTCAGTTCGATTCTATGCTGATAAACCAAGGGTTTTCTTTTGCTCCTTATTAAATGTAGTGTTTTATAGAATACTGATCAGTTTTAAATAAAATTTTATTCGATGGCCTTCCACACGATTTTCCGACTTATGACTTGATAAACATCAATCAATGCCAACAAAAAAAACGGGATCTATCACAAAGATAGACACCGTCATGATTTTCTCTAAAATATTATTTCCTAGCATATAATTCAACAATCTTAAGAATGACTTCTACGGCTTTTTCCATCGCAAAAGTTGGAATAAATTCATAGCGGCCATGGAAATTGTGACCACCAGCAAAAATATTAGGCGTGGGTAATCCCATATAAGAGAGTCTTGCCCCATCTGTTCCCCCACGAATAGGTTTTACAATCGGTTCGATACCAACTTCCCTCATTGCCTCAAATGCAGTATCCACAATATGCTTTACAGGCTCAATCTTTTCCTTCATATTGTAATATTGGTCTTTTAATTCAACCGTACAAATTCCCTCACCATATTTTTGGTTGATCTTATCTGCCATTTCAACCATTGTTTTCTTTCTATTTTCAAACGAGGTTTTGTCAAAGTCACGGATGATATATTGAAGCGTGGTTTCTTCTACTTCCCCTTTCATACTGATCAAATGGTAGAATCCTTCGTATCCCTCTGTATGGACAGGGGTTTCGTTTTCAGGTAATGAAGCGATATATTCATTGGCCACAAGCATGGAATTGATCATTTTATTTTTCGCTGTCCCAGGATGAACATTTCTTCCCCGGATTCGTACTTTTGCTCCTGCAGCATTAAAATTCTCATATTCCAATTCGCCAATTGGCCCGCCATCTATTGTATAGGCAAAATCAGCACCAAATCCTTCTACATCGAAGTGATCAGCACCTTTACCTACTTCCTCATCAGGAGTGAAGCCAATCCGAATTTTCCCATGAGGAATTTCAGGATGTTGAATGAGATACTCCATCGCCGTGACGATTTCAGCGACACCTGCTTTATCATCTGCTCCAAGTAAAGTGGTTCCATCGGTGGTGATTAATGTCTTGCCTATGTAATTTTTTAATTCAGGAAATTGTTTCGGGGAAAGAACGATATTTTGTTCTTTATTTAACACAATGTCTCCACCATCATAATTTTTCACAATTTGAGGATTCACGTTCGTACCTGTCATATCTGGGCTTGTATCCATATGAGCAATAAAGCCAATGGTCGGTACTTCTTTCTCTATATTGGAAGGTAATGTTGCATAAACATATCCCTTAACATCAACTTCTACTTCTTGTAGACCAATTTGTTTTAATTCCTCAGCAATTGCTTTGGCTAATACCATTTGACCAGGTGTGGTAGGAACAGTGGTTGATTCATCATTTGAGCGAGTATCGTATTTCACATAGTTTAAAAAACGTTCTACGACCTTTGACATAAATGTTTCCTCCTATTTATGTAATATTTAACAATACTATCATCATACCTCTTTTAAATTCACAAAACAATTTTTTCCTACTTTATTATGGAGTCATTCAATGATATTCCTTTTATAAAACAACGAACTTATGAAACGCCAAGCGATTTTCCCTTTTGTTAGCCAATTAATATCTGCTCCTTGCTTTGTGTTATTCAATATTCTCTCTCCAAGAATGGGAGTCACTGTTTCTACTTTATCTGCTAAAATATTGAATATCCGCTTATTCCTTTCGACTTCTTCTGGATTTTCTTCAAGTACACCTATTAAGAAGTCTGTAAGTACCATGCCGGGACTAAAAGTTCCGACTAATACCGGAGTGTTTTTTTCTTCTTTCCATGATTTCCATTACGTTCCTTGTTTCTAATCCAATACCGTTGATTTTCGAAGTCCCTTCAATTTGGACAAGATAAGTTTGCCTTCCTGTCTTTACTTGAAAACCATTTTTTTCTTTTTCTAATTCTAAAGACATTTATTTTTTCTCTCAATCCAGTCAAATTTATAATCTCCATAATTTGGCGTATAGCCTTTTGGTCTGGGTAAATCCAGATTTTAGAAACCGTAAGATCGTTTCACCATAATTATACTCGCTATGAGAAACTCCTGTTCCTGCACTCATAAATTGTACTTGGCCATAAGTTAAGGTATTTTTATTCCCCATACTGTCGCCATGGGTTAACTCTCCGTTAACGACATAAGATATGATCTCCATTTCCCTATGAGGGTGTAAATCGAATCCTGTCCCTGGTTCAACAAGATCATCATTTAGAACTCTTAATACCCCAAATTCAATATTATCTGGATTGTAGTATTCAGCAAAAGAAAAATGAAAAATGCTTTTTTACTTTCAATTTTTTTATGAATATTCTTCCCTAATTCTATTATCTCACCCGTCTATAAAAAAAAGACTCCAAGTTCTTATTCAGAACATGAAGTCTTGAAACAATGACTTTTATCATATTAGGAACATCTTGTATACCCACACGAAATACAGTGTTTACATCCCTCTTCATTCACTAATGATGCAGATCCACACGTTGGGCATAGGTCTAATCCATCCGGAACATCCAGATCATCATGCAAATGCATATGATCAATCGATTGAATTCCCTCATGTTCGTTGTGCTGATTGATCGATGGTTCAGAAGTAGCTGCAATCGAATAGTTCGGTTCTTCACCATCGATATGCATTTCTAGCGCTTTGGCCACTGCATCGGCAATGGATTCAACGCGGTTTGGACCAAAACCAACAGCACCTGATCCACCAATTCCTTTGAGATGTTTAATTAATAGTCTCGCTTTATTTCCATCTGGAATTTCACCAAAACGTAGGAAGAGCGTGGAAACTCGTCCTAATGCCTCAGACATTGCGAAAACATCACTACCAGCCTTCCCAACATTGACGATGACCTCAAAAGGACTACCATCTACATCATTAATTGTGATATAAGCTTTTCCTAAAGGAGTATTCATCTTGTATGTTGCACCCGTTAATTTTTTGGGCCTACGACGATAAACTTTTCCTGTGTTTTCATTTGCTTTTTGCGCTTCAACTTTGTCTTCTACTTTTCCTTTTTTCTTCTCAGTGGAAAGTACTTGAACATCACGACTACCATCACGATAGATCGTAACACCTTTACAACCTAATTCATAAGCATACTCATACAATTTCTTTGTATCTTCAATCGTAAAGTCGGCAGGGGCATTTGCTGTTTTGCTTATAGATGAATCAACCCATTTTTGGATCGCTGCTTGCACACGAATATGATCTTCTGCTGATAGTTCCATTGCACTGACAAAGTAATCGGGTAGTTTTTGTCCAGGGTGTTTTTCTAACCATTCTTTTGCGATAGGTACATATTGCTTGTCCAATCCTAAACGGCTTTGACGTACATATTCAAAAGCAAAGTACGGCTCAATACCTGTAGAAGTACCAACCATAGTACCAGTACTACCTGTTGGCGCTTGTGTCAGTACCGTTACGTTTCGCATTCCTTTTTCAGCAATTGCTTGTTTGACTTCATCATCAAATTGTTGAACGAATTTACTTTGAAGGAATTTTTCTGCATCAAACATTGGGAATGATCCTTTTTCAGCAGCAATTTCTGTCGATGCTAGATATGCACGTTTTGCTATAAACCCATACAATTGATCCAAGAATTTTAAAGATTCAGGACTACCGTAACGGATTTTTAATTGAATTAACATTTCTGCTAAGCCCATCGTTCCTAAACCAATCCGACGTTCATTCCGTTGATTCTCTTCATTTTCTTTAAAATGGTATGGAGTTGCGTCAATAACATTGTCTAAGAAACGAACGGAGATATCAACCGTTTCTCCAAGTCCCTCCCAATCCACTTGGCCATCTTTCACAAATTTTGAAAGGTTAATGGAAGAGAGGTTACATACACCCCACGCTGGTAATCCTTGTTCTGCGCAAGGGTTGGTACTAATAATGGGGTTAAAATACCAGCTGTTTGACATTTCATTATAGTGTTCCATAAAGACAACACCAGGTTCAGCCGATTTCCATGCAGATTCAATAATGGTGTGCCATATTTCCCTTGCTTTCATTTTTTTATATACTTTTACGGCTTTTCCAAGGTCTTTCCACTTTTTAAGATTACCATCCCAAACCTTATCATATTCTGGGTCTGTTGTATCTGGAAAAACAAGTTCCCAATCGAGATCTTGTTTTACAGCTTTCATAAAGTCATTACTAATGGCCACAGAAAGATTTGCATTAGTGATAAGTCCCATTTCTTGTTTTACCGTAATAAACTCAAGTAAATCTGGATGCCAATCATTTAACATGAGCATTAATGCTCCACGGCGCGACCCACCTTGTTCAATTAAACCAGTTGTGTAGCTAAATAATCCTCCCCAGGATACAGCTCCACTGGATGAACCATTAACACCTCTCACAACAGCTCGTCTTGGTCTTAAGGAAGATAGGTTAATTCCAACTCCCCCACCTCGTGACATAATTTCAGTCATTTGACTCAAGGTTTCCATAATACCGCCACGACTATCCTTAGGGGATGGAATCACATAACAGTTAAATAACGTTAACTCATCACTAGCACCTGCACCGGCTGCGATACGCCCACCGGGAACCAACTTCCAATCATCTAATACTTCACGGAATTTCTTAGTCCATTCTTCCCTTTTTTCTGGTTTTTCAACGGCTGCAATGGCTTTTGCTAATCGATCCCACATTTCTTCTGGGGTTAGTTCTAAAGGTTTGGTAATTTTCTCAATGACTGTATCTATAACTTGTCCATTTCGTAAGCCTACTTTAATGGTTTCCCCTTCAATAGAGATAACTTCCCCTACTTCTTTTTGTGGGTATTTTGGATCATCCTTAGTTAGAACCAACACCGTATCCCCAACATTTACCTCCTGATGCAACACATCTTTCAATGCGTAACGATCAAGGAAGATTTTCTCACTTAGTCCTTCTAAACGTGAAGAAGATTGATTCATTTAATTTGCCCCTCCTAATTCTATGTACCTTCAACCAGTTATAACTATATATTGCGATGTTTTAAATTATATACCACAACATATAGGTGTATCTAGTAACAAAAGAACTAAATAAATAGAAACATCGAGTAAAAAATAGGATTTAAGTTGTATTTTCTACCATTATCTTATTTTTTTAAAAATGCGATATCAGCGCATAATTATTTCTTATTTTGAAGGAATTTTCATAAATTTATCATTGTTTTTTTAAAAAAATAAAAATTAATCAAATTCCATACTCATCCATCTTATTTCATGTTACAATTGAAATCGAGATGATTTTTATAAACAAAAAGACTGGGGTGACGATAGTGATACTGATTAACGATCAATTCATAAAAAGGAATCAAGATACCCATATCGATATTGAAGACCGCGGTTATCAGTTTGGTGACGGGATCTATGAAGTGGTTCGTGTTTATCAAGGCAAAACTTTTCGTCTTGATGACCATCTAGATCGATTTGAACGTAGTGCAAAAGAAATTTTTATGGAATTACCTTTTTCTAAAACAGAGACAAAGTTAAAGATAACACAACTTATCGAAATGAACAACCTACAAGATGGAATTGTCTACTTTCAAGTAACAAGAGGTGTAGCTCCACGAACACATGCCTTTCCACAAAATGCAAAACCTGTGCTCACCGCATATACTAAAAAATCCCCTCGACCTATCGATCAATTTAAAAATGGAATTAAAGTTGTCACTGTGGAAGATATTCGCTGGCTTCGTTGTGATATCAAAAGTTTGAATTTGCTAGGTAACGTCCTTGCCAAACAATATGCTCATGAACACCAAGCCGAAGAAGCCATTCAAATTAGGGATAATACAGTTACTGAAGGAAGCTCATCTAATTTTTATATTGTAGAAAATGGTAAAATTTACACTCATCCTGCTGATCATTTTATATTAAGAGGAATTACACGAATAGTTGTTGAAGAAATTGCAAACAAATTAGGAATTCCTTTCATCGAAAAGTTATTTAGCGTGAAAGATGTTTATCGCGCAGATGAAGCATTTATTAGTAGTACTACAGCTGAAATAACCCCAGTTATTCAAGTAAATGATAAAGTGATTGGAAATGGTCCAGGTCCAATTGTACGTGCGATCCAAGAAGAATTTCAAAAGCTTATATAATGAAAACTACATAGCGACAACGGAGCAACGGTGGAAAAAACAAATCAAAGTTTAGAATAAAGTTTACTCATTTAAAAAGGCCACTGTATCAATCACAGTGACCTTTTTCTGATGAATTTTTTTATTTCTTATATCGTAGAATTGGGTTTCTTGCAGCAGTTGCTTCATCCAAACGACCTACAACGGTGTTATGAGGTGCTTCTAAAACTTTTTCTGGTTCATTTTCTGCTTCATGTGCAATTTGAATGAGTACATCGATAAATCGATCTAAGGTTTCTTTACTTTCCGTTTCGGTTGGTTCTATCATTAGGCATTCTTCAACAATTAGCGGGAAATAGATCGTCGGTGGATGAAAACCAAAATCTAATAAACGTTTGGCAATATCTAATGTACGTACTCCAAGTTTCTTTTGTCTTTTACCAGATAATACAAATTCATGTTTGCAATGCTGTTTAAATGGTAAATCGTAGTAATCTTGGAGTCTTCTCATCATATAGTTCGCATTGAGGACTGCATTCTCAGACACCGCTTTTAAACCATCCGGGCCCATTGTTCGAATATAGGTATACGCACGTACAAGAACACCAAAATTACCATAAAACGCCTTCACTCTACCTATGGATTGAGGTATGTCATAATCGAGATAGTATTGATCCCCTTCTTTTGCAACCAATGGTTTTGGCAAGAACGGTTCTAGAATCTTCTTAACCCCAACTGGACCTGAACCTGGACCGCCACCACCATGAGGAGTAGAGAACGTTTTATGGAGGTTTAGATGAACCACATCGAATCCCATATCCCCTGGACGAGCATAACCTAGGATAGCGTTTGCGTTAGCTCCATCATAATAAAGAAGTCCTCCAGCATCATGAACAATCTTGTCAATCTCTACAATATCTTTTTCAAATAATCCGAGGGTGTTGGGATTGGTTAACATTAAAGCAGCTGTATCGTTTCCCACAACCTTCTTTAACTCCTCAATATCTACATTGCCTTGAGCGTTGGACTTTACTGTAATGGTCTCAAATCCGGCTACAGTTGCGGATGCTGGGTTGGTCCCATGTGCTGAATCAGGAACAATCACTTTTTTCCGTTGAAAATCACCACGGCTTTCATGATAAGCGCGGATCAACATTAAGCCCGTCCATTCACCATGTGCACCAGCTGCAGGCTGTAATGTAACTTTATCCATGCCTGTAATCTTCTGAAGCATTTCTTGA
The DNA here is from genome assembly GCF_004342885.1 of Tepidibacillus fermentans. Classification (NCBI taxonomy): domain Bacteria; kingdom Bacillati; phylum Bacillota; class Bacilli; order Caryophanales; family Bacillaceae; genus Tepidibacillus; species Tepidibacillus fermentans. The sequence goes on along the minus strand of NZ_SMAB01000002.1, from coordinate 33,867 downwards.
AGATTATACATCATCTCCAAAGCTCCTTGGACCATTTCTACTGGTTGATAGGGATGTATATGAGCAAATCCAGGATAACGAGCTACATCCTCGTTTATTTTGGGATTATATTTCATTGTACAAGATCCTAAAGGATAAAACCCTGAATCGACTCCATGATTTCGATGTGATAATTCAGTATAATGGCGCATAAGGTCCAATTCAGACAATTCAGGGAATTCAGGAGGGTTTTCCCTGATTATTTCCTTAGGGATAAGTTGATCAATCGCTACTTCTGGAACGTCGAGTTCAGGTAAACTATATGAAACTCTGCCTGGTTGGCTTAATTCAAAAACGAGGGCTTTTTTCTTTCTCATAATAATCCCTCCAGTCTAGCAGCAAGTTCATCGATTTGTTCCTTTGTATTCATTTCCGTAACAGCAATTAGCATCGCATTTTTCAAATTAGGATAAGCTGAACTTAAATCATAGCCACCGATAATTCCGTATTTTAACAATTCTTGATTTACTTCAGAAACAGGTTTTGTTAGTTTAATTGTGAATTCATTAAAGAATGGCCCTTTAAATAAAGGTTCGATTCCTTTCACAGATGTTAAGACTTGATAAGCATAATGGGCTTTTTGCAGGTTCTGTTTTGCTACTTCTTGAATCCCTTGTTTACCCATAGCATTCATATACACAGCTGAGGCTAAAGCCATGAGTGCTTGATTCGAACAAATATTGGATGTTGCCTTTTCACGACGAATATGTTGCTCCCGAGCTTGCAAGGTAAGAACAAACCCACGATTTCCCTCATCATCGACAGTTTGACCGACGATACGCCCAGGCATTTTCCGAATCAATTTGTTGGTGGTTGCAAAAAATCCCACATGAGGACCGCCATAAGATACAGGTATACCCATGGGCTGATTGTCTCCTACCACAATATCCGCATGATATTCACCAGGAGATTTTAGAATTGGAAGAGCCATTGGATTAGCACTTACGATGAACAATACTTTTTTCTCATGAGTGATTTTTTCAATAGAATAAAGATCTTCGATAAGTCCAAAAAAGTTCGGGTACTGTACAATTACAGCTGCCGTTTGTTCATCAATCACATGTCGTAACTCTTCTAAATTTGTTAAACCTTCCTTAATACCCACCTCAACGATATCAAGATGATGTCCTTTTGCTGTTGTTTTGAGTACTTCTCTTGATTCTGGATGGACAGCATGAGAAACAACGATTTTATTACGACGGGTAGAGCCTGCAGCCATAGCTGCAGCCTCTGCTAATGATGTTGCTCCGTCGTACATCGATGAATTAGCTGCCTCCATCCCAGTTAATTCAGCAATTAATGTCTGAAATTCAAAGATCGCTTGTAGCTCTCCTTGACTGATTTCAGGCTGATAAGGGGTATATGCAGTATAAAATTCCGAACGTGAGATGACATGATTCACCACACTAGGAATGAAATGATGATATACTCCTGCTCCTAGAAAATTAGTATATTCATTTAGTGTTTTGTTTTTATTGGCTAATTGTTGCATATGTCGAGTTACTTCTAGCTCGGACATGGCTTTTGGGATGTTCAGATGGCCCTTAAAACGGACAGTTTCTGGGATATCGGCAAATAATTCCCCCACCGATTTAATCCCAATGGCTGTCAACATTTCTTGTTGATCTTGACCAGTATTTGGGATATATCGGAATTTCATAAAGATTATTCCTCCTCTTTTATGAAGGCGTCATATTCCTCTGCAGATAATAATTGATCTAATTCAGATGGATCACTAATTTCTACAACAACCATCCAACCTTTACCATATGGATCTTCATTGATCACTTCTGGTGCTTCCTCTAAGCTTTCATTGATTTCTACTACTTTACCAGTTACAGGGCAATACACATCAGAAACTGCTTTTACAGACTCAACAGAACCCATGGTCTCGTTAGCAGTTACTTCGTCGCCTACACCTGGAACCTCCACGAAAACGATATCACCTAGTGAGTTTTGGGCATAATCAGTGATCCCAATTCTTACTTTGTTATCTCCTAATACTTCTACCCACTCATGTTCTTTACTGTACTTCAAATCTTGTCTTAATTCGCTCATTTAACAAACCTCCCTAAAATTATGTACATATGGTCTTATTTACTCCTCTTATAAAAAGGAGTCTTTACAATTTGGGCTTTTATTTTCTTATTCCGAATCCCAACCCAAACTTCATTTCCTATTGTTGCATGTTCTGTTTTAATGAGAGCTAGTCCAAGGTTTTTCCTCAAGGTAGGAGATTGAGTGCCTGTCGTGATTTCACCTATTTGTTCATCACCAACATATACAGGATAATGGGAACGGGGTATTCCACGTTCAATCATCTCAATACCAACTAATTTTCTAGGAGTTCCCTGCTCTTTTTGCTGCAATAGTACATCTCTACCAATGAAGTCACCTTTATCCCACTTCACAAAAAAAGCAAGTCCTGCTTCAATAGGAGTGATGGTTGGGGAAAGCTCTTGCCCATATAAAGGTAATTTTGCTTCGAATCTCAATGTATCCCTAGCCCCTAGCCCGCAAGGAATAACACCATCATCTTTCCCAATCTCTAATATTATATCATAAAGTTTTACTGCGTCATCATTGGATAAATAGATTTCAAACCCATCTTCCCCCGTATATCCAGTTCGGGAAACCAATGCCTTGATACCTTTTAAATGGACATCTGGATGAAAAGAAAAAGATCCAATGGTAGATAAATCGATATCCGCAATTTTTTGTAATACTTTTTCGGCAAGTGGGCCTTGTAGGGCTAATTGAGAAACTTCTCGAGAGATATTTTTAATCTCAACATCCCCTTTTTTATGCTCCATAAACCAAGCCACATCCTTGTCAATATTCGCAGCATTAATGACAAGGAGATAATGATCCTCAGCCAATCGATAAACCAATAAATCATCCACTGTGCCCCCGTCTGGATAGCACATCGGACTATATAAAGCTTTACCGTCAACTAGTTTAGAAGCATCATTGGTAATCATTTTTTGAATAAATTGAAGGGCATCCTTCCCTTGTATATCCACTTCTCCCATATGAGAAACATCAAAGAGTCCAGCTCGTTCTCTAACAGCCTTATGTTCATCAATAATGCCTGAAAACTGAACAGGTAGTTCCCACCCTCCGAACTCAATCAGTTTTGCTCCATATTTTTGATACAGAGGATAAAGTGGTGTTCGTTTTAATTCAGCCATGAAAGCACCTCCTATTTTTTATTTTTTCCGAAACAAGAAATATTTCTCTAATAAAAGAAAAAGACAAAACAAATGATAGAATCCATCACTTGCTCTGTCCTTTTTGCCTGAGAGTTACCTTTAGAATTCTAAAGTTTCTCCTTTGGCGGCTCTAAATGAGCTCTCTCCAGAGTTGCGTCCAATAAAAGTACTTTTGCCTGAGAGATTCACCTTATGAAAGGCTTGCTCCTTCGGCGCTACCCATGTAGTCTCTCCTTTTATCTTCATTCGCTAAATTATTCTTTTTTTAAAATTAATAAAACTTTGATTTCATTATACCAATTTAAACAAAAACACGGTAGATTTTTCATCGATTTTCTTGAGTTTAAAACATAAAAATGAAAGTTTCGCTCATACTAAACTATACGGATAAAGGTCGAATCCATGAATTCTTATAAAAAGCGTAATAGGTAATTGCCATTTATCGAGCTTAAAAAGGAGTAGAGATATGAATAAGGTACCTGAGAGAATTTATTCGATTCAAGTGAATGATCAGACTGTACCCATTCATTTTGATCAAGAGTGGATAGAACATCTTCAAAGTACCTTTCAACAGGATGGTCCATGGAATATGTGGGAAGTGTTTCAAATGGCCTACCAAGCGGAAGAAGTGATGAAGGTAGAAGACTTTGATGAACTTCAGTGTTTGTCCTATCTAGCAAATGTAACTCCTTTCCCTCATCAAATTCATACTGCCAAAAAAGTATTAAATGAAATGCATGGACGAGCAATATTAGCAGATGAAGTGGGACTTGGTAAAACGATCGAAGCGGGATTAATCATGAAAGAATATCTGATTCGTGGACTAGCTAAAAAAATCTTAATTCTAGTTCCAGCTTCATTAGTCCTTCAATGGACCCGTGAACTGAATCAAAAATTTGATATTCCTGCTGTTGCTCAAAAAAAAGAATGGATGTGGGAACAATATGATATCATTGTCGCTTCAATGGATACCGCGAAACGTCCACCACATCGTGAACATATCATGAACCAAAATTATGACATGTTAATTGTAGATGAAGCACACAAATTAAAAAATAAAAACACAAAAAACTGGGAGTTCATTAATAGTATTCGTAAAAAATTTATCCTTTTATTAACAGCTACTCCCATCCAAAATGATATGATTGAACTTTATAATCTTGTCACTCTCTTAAAACCCGGTCAACTAGGTCGCTTCCATCACTTCCAGAAAGAGCATATGAAAGATAAACGGAGCCCCAAAAACAAAGAACTGCTTCGAAATGAAATTGAAAAGGTAATGATCCGCAATAAACGCTCTGACGAAAATATTGAGCTAAAGTTTCCAAAACGAATTGTACAAAACATTCTAATCGAATTAACCGAACCTGAACGACGTTTATATAATGAAATCTCTAGCTTCGTAAAAGGTCAATACCGAAAATTTCGTGGAGATATTCAAAATATGCTCGCTCTCATCACCTTACAAAGAGAAATATGCAGCAGTCGTGATGCGGCGTTTATTACTTTAGTCAATATGTTTAAAAAATCAGGCGGAAACGAAGAGATGAAAGAAGAAATACTTCGATTAGTTCGAATTGCAAAAGAAGTCGATGTTCAGTCAAAGGCAGAAAAAGTGGTCTCTCTGCTTAACGAATTAAAGGATGAAAAGGTGATCATCTTCACTGAATATCGAGCCACTCAAGAATTTTTGATGAGCAAACTTGCAGAACAGGGGATCAGATCGGTTCCTTATCGTGGTGGATTTAATCGTGGAAAGAAAGATTGGATGATGGAATTATTCCAACGAAAAGCACAGGTAATGGTTGCAACGGAAGCTGGTGGTGAAGGAATCAACTTGCAATTTTGTAACCATATTATTAATTATGACCTTCCTTGGAATCCAATGAGAGTTGAACAGCGAATCGGACGTGTTCATCGCCTAGGTCAAACCAAAGACGTTTATATTTATAACTTATCAACAAACCAAACGATTGAAGAACATATTCTATATCTCTTACATGAAAAAATTAATATGTTTGAAAATGTAATAGGTTCACTAGATACCATTCTAGAAAGACTACAATTTAAAGATATCGAAAGTAATATTATGGACATTATGGTTAATTCTAAAGATGATCAAGAAGTTAGGGATCGTTTAGCTGGAATCGGAAGTCAAATTAAAAATGGGGTGAATGAATGTAAATGAATCAACAGATGAGTCATACATGGGTACGAGATTTTGTTGAAAAATACCTAGATATTCATCAATGCGAATTTATTGAAAAAGCACCCACCCATTTTCAAGTGAAGCTTTCCGTTGATGTGGATAAAGATTTAACTAATCGACCCTATTATTGGACTTTTGTCGAAAGAACAGGAGTTGAACCAGAAACTCTTACCATGAATTTTATTTTTGATCCAGATCAAGCCCCTAACATTCGCGGTGAGGTGGTAAAACTTGGTTCTAGGAGACTTCAACAAATCTTTGACTCTGTAAAAAAAAGAGGGAAAATCGTCCGATTATACCAACAAGTAGATAATAATAACATACGTACATCTTTCGGTCAGCAAGGAAAAATTCACAACCTACACCCATGGCTAGGAGTAAATTATAAGATTGAATTTATCAGTGATAAAAAAAAGGACCTTTTTCTTTCTTTAGGAATCAATTTAGGGAATGGAAAAATGAAGAGCAATTTTCTTTCACTATTAAAAGAAATCTCTTTAACACCCGTATTACCTGCAAATGTTTCTACAATTCCACCTTTTATCACCTTTCGTGAAGCCAGGCTTCAATTAGAGGAATGGATATTAGGAGAGATTCATAAAGAAGACTTTTCTTGGGTAAAATTAGCAAAAGAACGACTTGAAATGGAATTAGAACAAATTGAAAATTATTATCATACTCATTCTGAAGAAGATAAAGACGTTAAGACGAACGAACAAAAAATAGAGCTAGAAAAAAAACGGATTGACAAAGAGAATCGAATCAACGAAATTAAATGGCGATATTCACCACGAATCATAGTTCAGCCCATTAATTATGGAATTTTTTATTTAGAAAGATGAAACCCCCTTTCATCTTTCTTTTTTTTACCTTTTTTCATCTTCATTCGCTAAAACTTAACAATAAATTCGCACTGTTTAGTGACAGAAACTAACAGACATTGCGTTTTCTACAAAATAAAATCATCTTTAGGGAGAAAATATATAGAAAAGAGGTGAATTATGAGAGAGAAAAGACATTATTTTAAATATTTTATCTTCTTCTTCACAATCTTAACTGCTGTAGTAATGATTCAAAAAGTGGCCTTTGTTCCGTTAGAAGTTAGTTCAAGTACAATAGAGATGATGAAATGGTTAAATCAGTTAAAAAAAGATTCACTCTTTAAAGAGATGAATACTAACATTGTCAAAAATAATACGGAGCAATATTCTTTAACACCAACTCATACGATGTTAACCTTCCCAGTAAGTCTTCAATATAAAGTCTACCTCATCGTCACAATGGATCGATCGATTCAAGAACAAATCTTAGAATATGGTATCGGAACATATTTACCTTATCAAAAAAATGTAATTATCAATGAAGATATTCAACAACTTCAACCAAAATCATTTTATTATTTTTCACCAATTGAAAGTTTTTGGAAATATGATCTAGGCAAAGAAATCGTCTATATCGAAGGCTCTACTGGAGAATGGTTACCCGATCTAAATGAACAGAAGATAAAGAACATTGTACCCACTGTACTTACATTTCAAGAAACTTTAACAAATGCATTTCAGAACAGGAATTTATCCTTTAACCCAAACGACGATTTATCCTGGTTAAGCAATCACTCACAGAATGAAGGAATCATCGATTTAAGCCAGATCAAATCCCTACTGCAAGCAAATCAAAGATTGATGTTTGTTGGTAGTAAATATAACAACCAAGTAAATTTTGCCTATCCAATTATTGGCTATCATCTTTGGAATCAGAATCAACTCTATTTAGCCATTTATGATGATGAATTAGACCTTGTGCGATATATTTCAATCAAAGATTTGCTGAAATATGGACAAGTAATACCTATACACTAAGAAAAAGAGCTTTGGAACCATCATTCCGAAGCTCTTTCTTAATCCATCTATAACGATTAATATTTATTGAAAAATAGATCATGATAAGTGGTTGGATATCATTTGGTATACTTCTTCTGGGGTTAACCCTTTGGCATTGATCACAGTAGATTTGGTTGTAACATCTTGCATACCCATTACATCTTTATCTTGACCTGTAATCACGAAAGCATCTGCTTGAGTATTTTGATTTAAGTCAACCACGTCATGCCCTTTACTTTGCAAATATTGTTTGACTGACTGTAAGGATTGTTCAACAGCAATACGTGCCAATAGATCCACCCCCTCTCTTTTTTAATATGAGCGAGAAGAGGTTAGACTATACCACGTTACACATTTTTTTGAAACCGTTTTGCCCACATTTTTAATGAAAGTGGTATTAGACCAAACCAATGATGAGAAAATGATTCTTTATGTTTCTTTTCTGCTGATCTTATTTTTTGGGGTTGGTCCATTCGTTCCATCAATTGAACAGTTAAGTATTTTACAAAATCATTTGATTTCATGAAAAACTCCCCCCTTCAGTTTAAGTATCGACGTTCTAAAGGGGTTGTATACAACTCATTTCAAACCTAATTTATTTTGGATTTCCTCTATAATTGAATCTACACTCTTATTATCTGTTAGAATGATAAAATCCGCGGATTGACGATATAGTCGTAAACGCTGATGATAAAGCTCTTTCATTCGGAGCTTCATATCTGTATCCGTTTTTAATAAAGGACGATCCTGTTGTTGCTTGGTCACCCGATCAAATAAACTATCCAGCGATGCCTCTAATAAAATCGTCAAATGTGGTTTCATCAATGATCGATTTTGATCCGATAAGATAATCCCGCCTCCTGTTGCAATAACGGATGGCTTCTTATTTTGAACAATATCTGCAAATATTTCGGACTCCACTTTACGAAAAAAAGATTCGCCTTCTGATTGAAAAATCTCAGAAATTGTTCTATTTTCTCTACGTACAATTTCTTCATCAAGATCAATAAAGGGAAGATGAAGTTGTCTAGATAATTCCTTGCCAATTGTACTTTTCCCTACTCCCATAAAACCAATGAAAATGAGATGTTGTTTGTCGTTAATCATATTGAAATCCTTCTTTCCAATCTAGGATGGTAAAATTCGTTTTGGAAAAATCTACATAAATTCTTTTGTAGGTCTTACTAGGTATAGCAATTGTACTGTGTATGATTGGTTGAAATAGATCTTGTTTAAATTGTATGACATATGTATTGCCATTGTAAACAAACGACATATTTCCTTGGAAATTAGGATTTTGTTTTAACTGATCGATTGCTAATGCAACTCCAGATTCCAAGAAGTAATCCATTTCTGTTTCCATTTTCATCTTCAGAAAATTGTCTTTCCAGATCAGCTGATTCTCAACGAAGGAAATTAGCGATAAGAGGATAATGAAGAACGCCCCTAAAACAGGAAGAAACACAAACCCATCTTGTTTTCGTAAGAGATTCATCATGTCTGTACCCTTTTTAGAATGAAATCATCGAAGGGAAACACTCGATCATCCAACTTTAAACGTCCCGATAGATGAATTCCCTCTCCGTTTGGTAAAATTTCAAATCGAATAGAATCGACATATTCAAAAACAATCACTGTACCATTAAGTGCTCCTTCCCCTTTTTTCACCTCACGTATGACCTTCACACCATCAAAACGAAATACCTCTAATTTACTTTTACTTTCAATATATAAAGTTTGTTCACTACCAAAGAAACGAGATGCAGGTAATACACTACTTTTTAAATAGTTATATCCCATATGATAAGAATGTTGAAGAACAAATTGAATTCTTTGTTCTTCCTTCTCCTTTTGTGTTACAATTAAAAAATTCAAAAGGTAACTAACTAAAAAGGTAAAAAAGGAAATCATAATCATGAATTCAACATATGAAAATCCTTTTGGGTTCATTATGTACCGGGATAGACTAATTTCTTCAATGAAATCTCCCGCTTTTGTTCTTCTTGTTTCCACGATACCATCACCTGAATTTCGAGAATTTGGAAATTATATGGTTGTACATAGACTTGAACATGATAAATATTACGCTGATATTCCTTTTCCTGTAATCGATTTTGGCTCACTTCCATTTCAGAACGAGCGATGGTTAGAGCCAGATAATCTTGGCTCCGATGTTCCCTTTCGATCATCATTTGTCGATAGATCGGAATACTACTCATAAGAATCACACTGAATATAAATATCGCCCATAATGTTTCAACCATAATGATTCCCTTATTTTTTAACATGAATCTGCCCCGTTTCTAATTGAATCACTAATTGTCTTTCTCCCGATGGAGAGACTACATCAATAGTTCCATTTCGATAAGCTAATTGTCCAAAGGCATTAAACATGATACGGTGATTTAAGAAATTTTCTGAGATGAAAATATTATTACTATACTGCACTTTTTTGATCAGTCCTCGTTCATTACGAATGAGATAAAAATGGGCATCAGAATTGAAAACAATTTCCACCCATTTATCTGTATGTACTGCTTCTTGTTGTGCCCAAAAATAATCTGCTAAAAATTGATCTACCCATTGTTCTAGCTCAGACCGTTCTTGGAAATTACGAAAAGACGGGATAGAAAAAGATAAAAGCATCCCAATCATAAAAAGAACAAAAACCACTTCAAGTTGAATAAACCCTTTATGTTTTCGTATATCCATTATTTCTTGACCCATTTTTATTCATTATGTGAAGCGATACTACAGCTTACTTTTACTCGTGTTAAATTTGTTGATGGATCTACATAATTAGGATCAAAGGAATAGGTTCCCCCTGATGGACAAGTAATAACGGAATTTAGAAGCCCTTCTTTCGCTAAATCTGTCACAAAAGTTGAGGAATTCGGATAGGCATGATGTTCGAGATAATAATTTTCTAATTGAACTTGAATTAATTTTTGATTGGCTAGACAAGCTTTTTTCTGCGCCTTCTCTCCTGATGCTTTTAAATTAGGAGTAGCAATTGCCAAAATTATACCAATAATGAATATAACCACTAAAATCTCGATCAGCGTAAATCCTTTATTGTTTTTCTTAACAGAAGTGATCATCTTCATTTCTTTTCCCCTCCTAAATCGATTGAATTAATGAAAAAATAGGTGAAAACAAAATGTAAATTAACACAAATACAAATACCCCTGTCAAAGAAATTAAGATAGGTTCAAGCCACTTTAGTTTTCGTTTCAATTCCGATTCGATTTGTTTTTGTAATTCTTCTGCATACTGTTTCATCCCGATATCTAATGAACCGACTGATTCATAAAACCGTACCATCTCAAAAAAAGAAGGTAAAAATATGTTCTCTTTTACGATTGTTTCTGATAGACTTTCACCTTCGTATAATGATTTTTTTATCCTTTTACTAGCTTCTTGTACCAAGATCTCATTAGACTCCGAAAGTATATTGATTCCTGTCATTAAGGATATTCCATGATTTAAGAAAAGACTTAAATTCGAACTAAATAAAAAGGTATATTTTTGTAACCAATATTTTTTCAATCCTGGAAAATGAAGCATCCATAATTTTATTTTTTTATGATAAACTTTCTTTCTTAAAAGATAATAAATAACAATGAAACTTACAGATGCAGAAAGTAAAATCCATAATTTATAGTCGTGAAACCACTTAAAAATTGTGAAAATCAACCGAGTTGTAGATGGGATTTCAATTTGAAGTGTCACATATAATTGTAGAAACTGGGGAAGCAAAATCGTGGTGAAAAACAGGAATAAAAGAATGATCAATAGTAGAAGAAAAATTGGATATGATACAGCATTTCGTACAGTATTTTTAAATTGATATTTTTGTTGATAATACGACTCACATTGTTCAAAAGCTAAAGCTAAGTCTCCATGACTTTCCCCAATAGTGATAAAAGAAACATAAGTTTTCGGAAATTGAAGCTTTTGTAACGTAGCGGATATCGTTTCTCCTTGCTCCATCCAATAAATAAAATGATCGAGATCATGACTAACCTTATTTGGTAAAACGTCTTTGATTAAGCGAATTCCTTGCGTTAACGGGATTCCATTTCGAATCTGTACCTTCATGAGTCGACTGAACTCAATCCGTAAAGAATCATCCCATTTTCGTGAAAACCATAAAATCTTATTCATAATCCGTCACCAAAACCCGATGGAATTCCTCTATCGTTGTTTCTCCTTGCTCGACTTTTTCCATTAAAATATCCTGTAATTGCTTATAATGTAATTCCCTCATCTTTGATCGGATCTCTTGAGTAGAAGCCTGTTGTAAGATCAACTCACGAATCGAATCAACAATCGGTAAACCTTCAAAAATCGCAAAACGGCCGATATAACCTTCACCAGAACAACTGATACAATTCGGATCTGCTCCTTGACAATTACAGCGTTTTCGTACTAACCGCTGAGCAAGAATCATTTGTATCGCTGATGCGACCAAATATGGCTCAATCCCCATGTCTAGTAATCGCGTGATCGCACTAGCAGAGTCATAGGTATGTAAAGAGGATAAAACCAAATGTCCAGTTAAAGCCGCTTCTATCGCAATATTCGCTGTCTCCTTATCCCTTATTTCTCCGATCATGATCACATTGGGATCCTGTCTTAAAATTGATCGCAATCCTCTTGCAAAAGTTAATCCAATCTCTGTTTGAACTTGAACTTGGTTAATCCCCTCAATTTTATATTCAACCGGGTCTTCTAAGGTCGTTATGTTATGGGAGACTTGGTTTAGAAAATGTAGTGATGCATATAGTGTAGTTGTTTTTCCAGAACTCGTAGGCCCAGTGATTAAAATCAAACCATTTGTCTGCTTCAAAACTCGTTGATATTGAATTTGCACTATTTCTGACATTCCCAATTCTTCTATTTTTTTAAAACGAGGTTCCTTTTTTAAAAGTCGAATTACCATCTTTTCACCATAAATTGTCGGTAGGATGGAGATTCTTAAATCAGTAACCAGCCCATCTTGATCAATCGTTATGGCACCATCTTGTGGCAATCTCTTTTCAGCCACATTTAAATCAGCGAGTACTTTTATTCTTGTAAGTATCGCTTTCTGATGTTGAAGGTTTATTTCTTCATAGATTTTCAGAAAGCCATCCACACGATAACGAATCAGAGCTTTCTTTTCAAACGGTTCGATATGAATATCACTCGCATCAAACGATAAACAAAAATCAATTAAACGATCGATATATTCTGGTATCTCCACTTTTTACCTATCACCTCGCTACTTTATCAAACTTATTTTCTAAATTAATTTCTAACTTCTACAAAAAATAACAATTCCCTCTTAAATTTTACAATTTTTTTAAAAATTTAATGAATTAAAAATAAGGTTGTATATTCCAACACGCTTATAGGAATCATAAAAACCATTTTCAATCCTTAAATATAAAGAGTATTTTTAAACTGTTCGATGGTCTCTTTTGTCCCTAGAATTAAAAGAATATCCCCTTCTTCGATTTCTGTATCCCCATGGGGAAGAATCGTTTCCCCTTTACGATAGATGGAGACAAGAAGAATATCGGCAAAAATTTTTAGATTGCGAACGGTTTTTCCGATCAATCTCTTATCCCATATTTCAATTTCTTCCATGTGTAATCCTAATCGGTCTTCTAAGATATCGGCAGTAACTGGATGTTTGATCATATTTTCTAATAAACTTACTGTAGACAATTGAGGGTTTAATGGCCTTATTTTTTCCATTTTTTTTGCTTTTTCCATCAAAGTTGGGTCATTGAGGACGACATAAATGTGTGATGAAAAATAATAGGATAGAAAATGAGCAATTTCAAAATTTACTTGATCATTTCCTGTAAGGACTACTATTGCCCTTACTTTTTCAGCCTCAAATTGTTCGATTAATTCTGGATCAAGGGCATTTCCCCAAATCACATTAAAACCAGACATCATCGTTTCATGTACTTTTTCTTCATCGGAATCGACCATAAACACTTTGATCCCCGAATTTAAAAATCGTTTCGCTAGAAGAATAGCATTTCTCGTTGCACCAATGATTAGTACATAATGATCTTCTTCTTTTTTCTCAACGATGGGGATCAGTTTCCCAAATAAAATCGGTGAGATGATACTTGTCAATATGGCCACTAATACAATTGCAGCATTTGCTTCATTGGAAATCGCTCCAATATTAACTCCAATTGTAGCTGCCGCAATCGTTACACTCATCTGCGTTGATAAAATAATACTTCCAGCAATCGTCTCTCTCCATGGGAATAAAAATTTAAACAATAATACAGGTAGTCCTTTTACGATATAAACAATGATGAATAAGAGTGGTACGAGCAATAAGCCTCTTGGATTGTTGATTAAAACAGATGCATCAAAATTAACGCCAACTAAAATAAAAAATGTAGGGATTAAAAAGCCAAAACCAATTGCATCTAGTTTATGAACGATTTCTTCCCTTCTTGTTGGATCACCGATTAAAGAAACAACGACTCCTGCCAAAAATGAACCTAAAATCATTTCAACTCCAATAGCTTGAGCTAAGACAAGAAAAATTAACATCAATGCAAATGAACCACGAATGCCAATTTGTGTCGTTCCATGGGCTAATTCTTGAAATATAGGATTTCCTTGAAAACGATGACTAACTCGATAAAAGAAAAGAACCAATCCTAACAAAGCAAATACAAAGAGAATCTTTACACTAAATCCACCTTTAAAAAGCGATACTGCCACAGAAATGAGTAACATAGTAACAAAATCAGCTATGACTGCACCAGTAATGATATATTGGCCAAAACGAGTATTGGATAATCTCCTTTCTTTTAAAACTGGCATTACAACACTTAGAGATGTTGTTCCAACTATTAATGCCATTAATAAAGGATCTTTAATAAATCCCATACTCCGTAAAAGAATCGATACCAAATAAGCCAAGAATAACGTTATTCCTAACATAACCAAAGAAAGGGTGATAGGATTTAGTAATTTATTTGCTTTTTGCTTTTCTTCTTGATTCGTAAAAATTTCAAAATCAATTTCTAAACCTGCGACGAACATTAAATAGGCTAAACCAAAAAATTGGATAAATTGCAACCATTCATCCATGACAATTAAATCAAAACCACTTTTCCCAATAATCATCCCAACAAGAATTTCACCGACAACAACGGGGATATAGATCTTTTTTATTTTTCGAATAAGTATCGGAACTAAAAAAGAAAGAATTGTGACAATCAATAAAGAAGTTAAAGAAAAATGGACGTTTCCCATACATACCTCCTATTATTCATGTCATCACTCTTGTATCTATCTCTTTTTCCATATTTTTAGTATATACAATTCTTAAACAGTCGTTTAACATGAAGATTGTATTTTCCATATGGAAAGGTGATAGATAGTGAAAAATGGGCGATTCCTTTACTCGCATTTGGACTTTTATACTACTATTCCCACCGAAATACCTATAAACCAGAATTTAATCATATTCAATTAAGAATAAATGGGATAAAAACTAAAAAACCTATTCATATCTTACATTTATCAGACTTGCATATGGAGAAGATCTCGATTACACCTAGCCAATTATATCAACAATTAAAAGAAGAAGAGATTGATCTGATTGCATTGACAGGCGACTATTTAGATAAAGCCAAAAACATCAATAAATTTCTTCAGTATCTTGCTGTTCTTCATCAACGACAACCAAAATATGGGATTTATGTTGTATTTGGCAACCATGACTATTTATTACGGGATCGTATTCACTATTTTCGCCAAAAAATCGAAGAAACAGGGGCAATCGTTTTAATCAACGAAAGTCATACAATCCAAATTCACGGACAAATTGTCAATATTATTGGCATTGATGACCATTTTTCAGGAAGAAGTGATATTTCTAAAGCATACCAAAATATCGAAAAAAATGGAATCAATCTTGTATTATCTCATGACCCAAATATTGTTTTACAGATGGAAGGATATCCATTTGACTATCTGCTTTCTGGACATTTTCACGGTGGTCAAATCCATTGGCTAAAACCTTATCATCTGGTAAAAATGGGAAAATTAGCGCGGCAAAACATGATTAAAGGATTACATTTCCACAAAGAAAGACCTTTTTATATTAGTGAAGGACTTGGCCAAACAGGATTAAATATCCGCTTGCGTTCCCGTCCAGAAATCACCATTCACACTCTTGTATCATCTTAAAAAAGAAATTTCATGATATAAGGCTGCTATACCTTTGATATAGCAGCCTTTTTCATAGACGATTCAATAGGTTTTCAATAATCACATAGGAAGAATCAGGTTTGGAGATTTTCTTTTGATGTTGTATAAATTTCTGATAGATTCTCGGGTGATGATAAAGGTATTCTACCCAATAAGCAAGATGATTCAGATCATGAATACGAATAGCTGAACGGTTTTTAATTAGGAAGCGAGCGTTGTATTCTTCTTGTCCAGGAATTGGTTGATAGATTAAAATGGGAGTTGAAGTGGATAGAGCTTCAGAAATGGTTAATCCACCTGGTTTCGTAATGATTAAATGACTTTTCATCATGATTGAGCAGATATCCTCAATGTAAGGTAAAACCTCAAGCGAATAATTGATCGAAGGGGCTAATTGTGTTAACTCGTCATATAACTTTTGATTTCTTCCTGTAACCACACAGACTGTAAAAGGAACATTCTTGATTTTCTGCAAAGATTGAACAATCTCTTTAATCGCACCAATCCCAAGTCCCCCACCCATAACTAAAATCCGAAAATTTGCGTCCTCTTGATGTGGAAAATTTGGCTTTACATTTGAAAAGCTAGGGTCAACAGGGATTCCTGAAATAATCACACGTTCTGGTTTCATTTGATATTTGTTAACCAATTGATTTTTTAGTTCTTCATGGCCAACAAAATAATAATCAATTTTTGGATGAATCCAAAAACTATTCACATGATAATCTGTAAATACAGCAGCTAATTGATAATGGTATCGTTTTTTTAGTTTGGCTAAAACGGTTAATCCACTAGCATGCGTAGCAATAATCAAGTCAGGATTTTCTTCCTTTAAATAACGATCTAATTTGATCAGCATTGCATATGCAATAAATGGTTTAAATAAAAGGGAAAAATTCCCTTCTTTTTTATAGATCCAGCCCCAAATTCTTGGTTTTTTGAGGATGATGAAAAGATAGATTTTTTGAATCCATTGTTCTAATGTTTGATTGATGATTTTGAGTAAATGAACAATCTTTACTTCATGTCTTGGATCTATTTTTTTCATCGTTTTTAAAAGAGACTCAGCTGCTTTATGATGTCCATTTCCTGCAAACTCTTCGGTCATGATCAGAATTTTCATCGTCTCTCCTCCTTGACATCCTCTTCTTGGGGAAGCAAGTAGCGTTTGAATAATTGATCTTTCGACATATATACCCTTTTTGGAACTAACTCTTCTGACCTTAACTTCAGCCGTTCTTTCCCATTGGGATGAATGATATAAAGTATAAAACGCAAATATTGCTCTTTCCATTTGAATTTTAAGGTATTGGGTACTTTATCGACGTCAAAGCCTAAATGATGAATTCCCC
The DNA here is from genome assembly GCF_004342885.1 of Tepidibacillus fermentans. Lineage (NCBI taxonomy): Bacteria > Bacillati > Bacillota > Bacilli > Caryophanales > Bacillaceae > Tepidibacillus > Tepidibacillus fermentans. The sequence continues at coordinate 16,934 of NZ_SMAB01000002.1, read as the reverse complement.
GATGTAAAAAGGTCGTTCCAACGAGTGCTTTTACATTTTCCCCTTTTGGGTGATTGTAAATATAATCAGCCAATGTTGGTAACGAATCTTTGACGATTCGTAAGGTGGTTAATCCCAGTCGAGTTTCATTTGTAATTCCTTTTAACATCATGGTTAATTTCCAATTATATATATGTAATTTCACAATAGGATCTCCATGATGAATGATAACACCATCTCTCGTAGTTAAATCTGGGCCGCGGTACTTACAAAAAACGACACGGAAGATATTACTATTTTTATCCACGTACTCTAACCTTGTGATATGTTGATAAATAAAATCTAATACTCTCCACAATTCAAACAATCCAGCATTCAAAGGAATGTACTCCTTTCCTTTTCAACATATCACTGTTAGATTTCCCACATTTTGTATTATTCATTCATCGCATAAAGAAAAAAGGCTTCTCATCGATGAGACCGCCTTTTGGGATAAAATGTTATTTCATAAATTCTTGCATATCTGTAAAAATGACATCCTTTGCTTTCACATCATCTTGAGGTGTGATCATGATCGTTCTTGTTCGTTGAATCGCATCGTTAATCAGTTTATCGACTTCCATTTTTTGTTCTATAAACTCTGCCCGCGTTACAAGCGGCTTGGTTGTGGGGTTTTTGGGTACGAATAACGAACAGCAGTCTTCAAACGGACGAACAGAAGCTTCATATGTTCCAATTTTTCTCGCTACTTCAATAATATCCAATTTATCCATTGTGATGAGCGGTCGAAGGATGGGTATTCGTACCACATGATTAATTGTATACATACTCTCCAATGTTTGACTGGCCACTTGTCCCAAGCTTTCTCCTGTTACAAGAGCTAAAGCATGTTGCCGCTTTGCAAACTGTTCAGCAATTCGCAAAAACATTCTACGCATGATGGTGATGTTATAACTTTCTTGAGAATATTTCTTAATCTCCTTTTGTATCTCTAAAAAAGGAACAAGATGAAGACGAAATTGTCCAGTATAATTAGATAGTACCTTTACCAGATCAATCACTTTTTGTATCGATTCTTCAGAAGTTACAGGATATGTATGAAAATGAATCCCTTCTAATTGTAGTCCCCTTTTCATCGCATACCAAGAAGCAACAGGACTATCAATCCCTCCTGATAAAAGTACAAGGGCTTTTCCGCTACTTCCTCCTGGCATTCCACCGACACCTGGGATTGTTTGTGAATAAATAAAGACCCCTTCTTCCCGTATTTCTATATTGACAACTGTATCAGGCTGGTGAACATTAACGGTTAAATTCTCCGTATTTCTTAAGATGTAGGCACCTACCTCGTAGGTAAGTTCTGGTGAACTTAATGGAAATAACTTATACGGGCGTTTCGTTTCTACTTTAAATGTTTTGGGAAATGGTTTTACTTGTTGTAGTAATTCGAGTGATGTTCTTTTGATGTCTTCCACATCTAAATCTGTCCTTTTTACCGGGCTAAAGGAAACTAATCCAAAAACATTTTTTAAACGCTCAATGACCACATCGTGGGATGCCCCATGTAATTCAACATAGATACGACCAAATGTTTTTGTCACTTTGATCTGAGGCAAATCTCTCAAAACGTTGCGAATGTTCTGGAGTAATCGGTCCTCAAACCGATAACGATTTTTTCCTTTTAAGGCAATCTCACCATAACGAACGAGAATTGAATCATAATTCATTGCTTTCACCCTTTGCTATAATCTTTTCTTCAGTAAATGGTATGATATCAAAAATTTCTTCAAGAAGAAATACTTATAGCCTCAAAGTTTGAACAAGGTTAATCCAGAAAAGTTTGCACTAAATAGATTTTTTCCAAAAAATACATTATAATGTTATATAGTTTTTGCAAAAGGAGGGGTTTCATGTGGAAATTTTGGATTTAACTCAAAACAAAAATGAAAACAGCAAACCAAGATTAACCCAAACCACAACTAAATCTGGGTGAGGTTGCAAAATTGGTCCTGAGGACCTGGCGCAAGTTTTGCGTTATTTACCAAAGCAAGAATTCAATGAAAATGTATTAATTGGCTTAGAAACCCCTGATGATGCTGGTGTTTACAAACTTTCCGATGATTTAGCTTTAATCCAAACGGTGGATTTCTTCACACCAATTGTTGATGATCCATATATGTACGGGCAAATTGCCGCTGCTAACGCATTAAGTGATGTCTATGCAATGGGTGGGACACCATTGACAGTGATGAACATCGTTGGTTATCCTATTCGCAAGCTAGGACCGGAAATGTTAGCAGAAATTCTCAAAGGAAGTGCAGATAAAATTAAAGAAGCTGGTGCTGTTTTAATCGGCGGTCATTCTACAGACAACGTTGAACCACTCATTGGTTTATCGGTAACAGGTACAGCTCACCCAAATGAGATATGGACAAATCATGGAGCAAAACCTGGGAACAAATTAATCCTAACTAAACCAATTGGTGTCGGTATCCAAACAAAGGCAATAAAAGATGGCGTCCTTGATCAAAAACGGATCGAGCGAGTGACTGAAGTGATGGCCTTTTTAAACAAATATGCTGCTGAAGCAATGAAAGGCTATCCTATTTCTGCTGTAACAGATGTGACAGGATTTGGTTTATTAGGTCATTCTCTTGAAATGGTACAGAACACAAACGTGGGGCTTGTGATCGATTCAGCAAAAGTTGAAATTCTTGATGGTACCAAAGAGCTGGCAATCAATAAACACGTTCCAGCAGGTAGCAGGGATAACCTGAAATGGGTTTCCCAACATGTTATATTTGAGGATCACTTAGACGAATATGATCAACTATTACTTGCAGATGCCGTTACTTCCGGCGGATTACTTGTTGCTGTAGAAGGAAAGGCTGCAGAAGACTTGCTTCAAAAAATGCACGGCCTTGGTGTGAAAGATGCACAGATAATCGGAGAAGTTACGGATAAACACCCTGGAAAAATTCATGTGGTATAAATATCATCATCAGGAAGCACCCGCGTTCATATGGTAACAAAGCTTCACGTAAAAGGTAGTGGGTGATTGTATTGTAGTTAGTATCAAAAAAGGAGTAATCTATAGCCTTACAGATTGCTCCTTTTTTCTGAAATTTCCCTATTCGTCTTTTGGATACAATTTGTTAAAAGGTTCCCATTTTCCTTCTATATACACCTCTAAAATATTCCCTCCGCCAGTGAGAAATTCTATGGTTTCTTTATTTATCTGATAGGTTGTTATCGGTATCTCAATCTTAATATTTTTGATCTCGTAAGAAATCTAAAGTTTCAGATGCTTCCTCATAACCTTCTCTAACCTCTTTTGCTACTAATGAATATTTTGTCGTAGATTCGAACCTCTGTGCTAATTTCATTTGTCCATATACTGTTGTGTAAAATTCTTCAGAGGATATACTTTTCGTTTCAGTAACAACTTCTTTGTTACGATCGAATAAAAACTTATTCCATTGGGCTATAGCAGGTTTATACAAAAGGATTGCTAGCACAAGAGAAAAAACTAAGATAAAAAGAACAATTTTTATCTTTTTTTCCCATAACCGTTTAATGCTCTTTTCTTAAGATTCGCATATCCATAACTGTATAAAAACTTCTTATACATGGAAGTTAATACTAAAAAATTAATTATCTTCATAAGGGACGTTCAAATAATTAACTAGTCAATTTATGTAAAAAAAACAAAAATATCCTTTGTTTATATTTTAATGTAAGAAAGAGCAAACAAAAAACAAAACAAAGGATATGATGCAATGATACAACACTTTTTTGCGAAATTCAAAGATGTATTACAAGATGTTTGTGTCAAGTTTTTCTCGATCAACCTTTAACACTAGCAGTTACAGCATTCTATTATTGTACACTTTCCATAGCTACCACGCTATCGCTTGGTGGTCTGGGTTAATTAGTTAGGTCTAAGGAACCTAACTAATTAACCCAGGTATTTCGAATACTTTTCATAAGATTTCCTATTGCCGTTTAGTGAGCAGTATACAGGCTGATTGAGCCTTGCTTTACTCCAATCGATGGATGAGTGCTCTCTCGTAGAATTTGTGCTAATCTTACGGTTTTCTTCACGTCACGTTGTTTTCTTTCACTTCTTCGTTGATGTGCGAGATAAGTACTTCTTAATGTTTTATTTAAGATTCCTTGTTTCACTTTTATCATCGCTTCTGCACCTTCTAAACTCCAATGCATTCCTCGCTTTTTCATCCGGTAGGATACATGACGTTGGTTGGATTCCATTGCCCCTAAACTTCTTGCATCCTTTGGTGGGTTTTTTACTTTTTCTACTTGTTTCTGTTCATCGAGTGTGTTTGGAAAAAGGTTGTTAATAAAAATGAAGCCAAGATGTATGTGAATATTCAATCCTTTATCGAGGAAATGAATCTGGCCTATGAGACCAACTTTAAAGTAACCAAGGAAACCTTATTAGATGATCTAAGAGTCATACTTACCAACTTAGAAGAAAAACGAAAGCAAGAACAAATCGAGTTCGTTCATGGAATTGGAAAACGGAAGACCAAACTGCAGAAGTTGACAGAAGAATTGCAGACTTACTATGAACGTCAGGAGAGATACAATACCCACAACCAATTATTTGAAGGAAGAAACAGCTACTCCAAGACAGATACAGATGCGACATTCATGCATATGAAAGACGACCATATGCGCAATGCTCAATTAAAACCTGCTTACAACGTTCAGATTGGGTAGAGAGTGAGTATGTAACAGGAGTTGGGATATTTCAAGATCGAAATGATACCACAACCCTTATTCCTTTTTTAGACGAAATGGAATCCCATCTAAAAATGTGGTATCAGAACATCATTGCAGACTCTGGATATAAAAGCGAAGAAAATTATCTTTATCTGGAAGGAAAAGAGCAGACTTATTAAATAAAGCCTCAAACCTATGAACAATGGAAAAAGAAAAGTTTTAAAAATAACATTAGTAAACGAGAAAATATGTTTTACAATGAACAGACAGATGAATATACATGTCACAATAGAAAACAGCTTAAGCCCATTGGAATCACCCATAGAACATCAGCAACAGGTTACCGATCCGAATTAACCGTTTATGAATGCGAAGATTGTAGTGGATGCCAATTCAAAACGAAATGTACAAAATGTACAAAGGCAAAAGGGAACAGAAAGATGCAAGTATCTAAAACGTTTATTGAAAAACGTCAGGTATTATATGAGAATATTACATCCGAGGAAGGGACGTTGTTAAGAGTCAATCGTTCCATTCAGGTAGAAGGAGCTTTCGGCGTCCTAAAAAACGACTACGATTTTAATCGATTCTTAACACGTGGCAAAAACAGCGTCAAAAATGAGTTTATTCTCTTATGCTTTGGTTATAACGTGAATAAACTTCATGCAAAAATTCAGAAAGACCGTGTTGGAAAGTCGCTTCATGATCTAAAAATAGCATAATATATTATCGAAAAAAGCCTTGAGTTGAAGGCTTATTTATCCATGTCTAAAATCAGCCATGCCACGGAGGGAGTTTCTCCAAAGATGGGCTGATTTTTTATTTTCAACATAAAAAGAGAGCGCCGCTAACTACCTAAGGTAGTTTTGCGACACCCCCTTCTAGTATGTAATTATTTGTCTATTTGAACACTTGTAGCTTTAGGGGGCTCTTCAGCAAAAATAGTGACTTGTACCAGAGAAGTTATAGCTAGGATGCTGAATATTAAAGAAAATACCAGCTTCTTCATTATTATCACCTCACATTTGAATATTTTTTCTGGCATCATTAGCCAAACAGCAATAATCTTGACTCTTTTTATAGGATTGTTGATTGGCATAATAATTAGATAATTTTTCTGCAGCTTCACTTAATTCTTTCCAATTTTGTTTTTCTTGAAGGTAACGGATCGCTATTTCTTCGATATATTTACGCGATTGCTCTTGATCAATGTTATATTCTAATTGTAGAAGATATAATTTTATTTGATTAGTGATAATGTTATATTTTTCAGTAATTTTAAGTCCCTTTTTAATCCATCTTGTTGCATCTTCAATATTCTTGACGGCATAATAACTTTCAGCCAAGTAATAAATTGTATTGGTTATCCGTTCATGACATCCTTTTTTTAGATTTAAACTCTTGTGATAATAATCAATAGCTAAATCGTGTTGATCTACCTTAGAGTACATATACCCCAGATTGTGGTATATATTGCTTATCAGATATGGGTCATTGTGTTTTTCAGTGATTTTTAAAGATTTTTCCAAATGATGTTTTGCTTTATCATACTCTTTAATACGCAAGTAATTAATGGCTAAAATAGATTGGGTTTCGACACTGCGTAGGTAATCCATATTTTGATTGGATAGATCTAAAGCAGTATTTGCATAATGTATGGCTAAGGTAACATGATTTAGCCTAGTGTGAACGAGGGATATTAAGTAAGTCAATTCGGGTTCATCAATATGAATTTGATAGCCGATTTTTTCTGCTTTTGAGTAATAATCTAATGATTCTGAAAAATTGTTATGTAAATATTGATAAAGTCCATAAAAGTAATAGAAATAGTACTTTTGTTTATCGGGAAGATTTTTCTCTAATGCTTTGAATTCTTGAATGATCTTCTTGCTTTCATCGAAATTATATAATAATAGATGGTGTCTTAATGAAAATAATCGAAATCGGATGAATACAGTTGTATCTTCAATTCTACTTATGTCATTACTAATAGACTTTTCCATTTTGATAGCATTATCTTTATCTCTACTTTTTACTACTTCATACCACTCATCCAGTTTTCTATTTATTTCTTTAATCCTCTGTGTATCTTCTTCCAATGAGGGAATCTCTAGTCTTTTAAACAGAAGATTGACGACATCTCGATGTGGTTTAGCCGTGTTATTTTCGATCTTGCTTAAATAAGATTTAGAAATAATTCCGTCAGCTAATTGTTCTTGAGTAATTCCTTTCTGTATTCTATGGTATCTTATTTTATCACCTGTCTTCAAAAATACCACCCCCTTGAAGTTGGGAAACTTAACTTAAAAAAGTTATTTTAATTAAGGAATATTATACCATGTTTCCGAATTGATGGTAAATATACTATCTATTAAAATTTAATTTAGAATTAGCATTTTATACAAAACATCTTTCAATAATGTAATAGGGGGTGATTATAATGAAATTGAAAAGAGTTGTATCAAAGTCTGATCACATTTGCGTAGCTTTTTGTTAATACACGCTCCTAAGATTTAGGGAGGAAATGAAGATATAGCCAAATATATCCTCCCTAAATCACCTAAACAATATAAATTAAAGCAATGATTCTTATATAATATAGATTTGGGTGAAATAATCAAGAGATCAAATTAACTTATAGGAAGAAATCAAATTCAACTAACTGTAAGTAGACGTAAATAATCAAAAATATATTTGTTATGATGAGAGGAGTGAAAAAATGCGCTTAAAAAACCATCTTAATTTTAGAGGAAATAAAAAAAATAACGAGATTACTTTTCATATGTATGGTAGCTTAAATAAGGATATGATTATTGAAGTAGATGACTTTGATAAATGGTGGGAATATTTAGAGTTGATTAGTAAACAATATTATGAAGAGGATGTTAAGACTTGGATAAATAAATATCATGTTAATAATTTTGAATTAGAAGAGACAAATAAATTTTTATTAGATAACGGATTGGTATATATAGATGACAAATTAGAAGATTTTTCAAATTTGAGAACTGCAAATTTTCTAAATAATTTTCTAAATAATAGTGATAAAGATGAAATTATCCAAGAAATGTCTAGTAAGAGAGTTTTAATTATTGGTCTAGGTACTGTTGGAACCTCCTTAGTAAGGGTATTGTTACAATTAGGAATAGTAAAATTTGATTTGATTGAAGGCGACATTGTTGAAGAGAAAAATATAGTACATCAACATTTTTACACTGTTGAAGATATAGGTAAAAGTAAAATAAACGTTATAGAAAGAAAGATTAATGAGGTAAAGAAAAATATAAAATTAAATTTATACAATGAATATTTTGAAAGTGAAAAACAGTTTGATAATATTGATGATGTAAATTCTATTGATGCTGTTTTTATATGTTTTGATAGTCATGATACGAGTGTTTTACAAACTATTTTTGATTATTTTAACAGAAGAAAAATTCCTGTTTTTATTTCAGGTTATATATTTGGTATGGTAAGAGCTCTTGAAGTGAATCAAGATTTTTTAGATGAAAACCGTGAAGCTGAAAATAATATCCACAAATGGATTAATGAAAATTCAGGACTAGGATTGCTTGGTGATTTATCTGCAATATTACTTTCTAGATTGTGGTTACAAAAGCTATTTTCATTATTAGATTTTGATTTGAAAGAGTTAAGTTATAACTATTTAACTCCTTCAATGGAAAATGATAATTCGTTTAAAATTAAAGAACTTCAAACTGATTTTGATGAGTCTGAAAAGACTTTGAACATGCTAAAAAATGATGATGAAAGAAATTATTTTTATAATCAAATACTTTTTTCTAATGCACTTCTATTGTACAAAAAGTTCTATATTAATAGTGATTCTAATATATATGATGAAATTATACGGCTAAATACTAAATTCGAATTAGATTTAATTGACGAAGAGGATAAAGATCTTAATGAGTATGAGAAAATATTGTCTGAGAAATACATAGATTGTAAGGATACTAGGTATTCCATGAATGAATTTTCCATAAAAATGTTAGAAGCAAAAGATATTGATAATGATTGCATCAAAAAATATCAAGAAAATCAGTCAGAATTAATTGATTTATCAATAAACGCTTTGAAAAAGAAAAAAGAAATGTATTTTGATGAATTAATCAAAGAATGGGATGAAAAAAGAGACATTAAAATAGTATTAACTGGTATAGCTCAAGAAATGAACAATTTACTTTATAAAGATGATAATGAAGTTGATTATGAAAAATATAAACCTTATTCAGATAAATTTTTAGATGTTAATGAAGCTTTAATGCTAATTTCTGAAATTGACAGGTTTAATTTCATTTCAGATTTTAGAGGGTTTATTAATTATGTAACTACTCACAATATGATTACTATAACAGAAAATCGTGTTAATCCTTTATGTATTTGGAACCCGAGGTATGGATTATCTGAAATAATTGTAACATACGAAGGAAGTGGTAAGGATATAATGGATCTAACTCATGAAATTGGGCATGCATATTATAATTCTTTTTTAAATAGAGGTAATAATGCAAAGTATATAAATTCTATAGTATCTGAATCATTAGCAATACTTACTGAATTTAAACTTATGTTTATTTTGATGGAACAATCTAATTTAAATAAATCGTTTTTGAATATGATGATTTATAATCTTCAAGGTACAATGGTCGGTGTTTTTTCTTTAGATCTTTATGAAGAAGAAATTTTGAAATTGGAAGATATTAATATTGAGAATGTATTAGAAGTACGAAATAATTTAATTAAAGAACTTTTTGGTGAAAGAGTAGTTAAAAATGATGAATATAGCCAACTAAATATCACACTGAGTAAAGATGTTTTATTTGGAAAACGCGACATTTATTTATATCCACATGCAAAACTTATAGGTTTTAAGTTTGCAAAATTATTATATAAAGCTCCTGCATTTGAATTAAATCTAACTAATTATTTGAAGCAAAATGATCCAAGTCAAATAACAATTGAAAATATTTTGAAATCAGTTTTTCAAATTGAAGTAAATAAAGAATTTTATAAAGAGATAGGTAACGAAATGATTTTATTTTTATCAGACATAATAAGAAAGGTTGAAAGGGATTGAAGAATGAAAAATAAATCTTTTACAAATTTACTTTTAGGGATTGGTGTAACAAATTTCGGCGATAGTTTGTTTATGATTGCTATCCCGATCATTATCTATGCCCAAACTAAAAATAATCTTCTATTATCTATCAGCGCCTTAACATCAGTTATTCCAATCATTCTTGGCTTTCTTCTTGGGCCTTTATTTAATAAAATGGTCTCAAAAAAGAGTCTCATCTTTCTTCAAATCATCCAGATGTGCTCGGTGTGTTTAGTTTTTTTTGTGATATTTATTGGCATCAATCATTACAATTTTGTTTTCATTGTTATTGGAGAATTCATCTTCAGTCTTAGTAATTACGGTTCTTATATATTAACGCAGGTCATTGTACCTAAGGTGGTAGAAGAAAAAGAACTGGCAAAGGCAAATAGTTTATTAACGGCAAGCCGAAATATTATCAATGGAACAGCAGATGTGATAAGCGGTATCTTAGTTACGGTCATAAGTTATTTTAGTATTTTTATATTTGATCTCATTACATATTTCATAACGATATTATTTTTTGCCGGAGTCGAAGTTTCAAACGATAAAGGAAAGAATACAGATCAAGTTCGATTGAGAGAGTCGATAAAAAATTACCGTACCCAAATAAGAGAAGGTATCAGCGAAGTTTTTAGTAATAAATTTGTCGTCGGAATTCTAATTATTGCGGTGGTTTTACAATTCCACACTAAAATAAGCTTAATTACAGTCGTAGGGTATTTTGCGGACGGCGGAAAATCTTATTTATACGGAATTTATTTTGCAGTGCTTTTAATAGGGTTCAGCTTAGGAAGCTTAAGCTCAACAAAGATTAAAGATAAAATCGAATTTTCTAAATTGACCGTAGGATCATATGCTTTTGCAGGCATCGCTTGGCTTTTATTGGTTTTCTTATTTAAAGAGATCGGTGTATTAATCGCAACCTTTATTATGACGTATATTTCGGGCATATTTGAAATCTTAGTCGTTACAAAATTTCAGGAAATATATAAAGATAAGCTTGGAAATATATTCACCATCTTTATGGCAATCGCCGCTGTTGCTCAGATAGCCGGCTTATTAATCGCCCCATTCATGATTAAACTATTCGGAAATGCGAATATTATTTTGTATTTAGGTATACTTAATTTTATAGCGATAGCTTTGTATGCTTTAAATAGCTATGCTGTCAGGAAACATAAAGAAAAAGAGCTGGATACTATTTAACACTGATTCATATAAACAATTCATACCATAATATCAAGAAGCTCGACACCATATATGATACCATTGTATAATATATAGAGAGAAGTGATAAGCTTGTCGAAGTGGGAAAAGTTATTAAATAAAATAACTTCCCTGTCAAAGGACGTAAGGTTTGCGTTTGTGTCAAGTTTTTCTCGATCAACCTTTAACACTAGCAGTTACAGCATTCTATTATTGTACACTTTCCATAGCTACCACGCTATCGCTTGGTGGTCTGGGTTAATTAGTTAGGTCTAAGGAACCTAACTAATTAACCCAGGTATTTCGAATACTTTTCATAAGATTTCCTATTGCCGTTTAGTGAGCAGTATACAGGCTGATTGAGCCTTGCTTTACTCCAATCGATGGATGAGTGCTCTCTCGTAGAATTTGTGCTAATCTTACGGTTTTCTTCACGTCACGTTGTTTTCTTTCACTTCTTCGTTGATGTGCGAGATAAGTACTTCTTAATGTTTTATTTAAGATTCCTTGTTTCACTTTTATCATCGCTTCTGCACCTTCTAAACTCCAATGCATTCCTCGCTTTTTCATCCGGTAGGATACATGACGTTGGTTGGATTCCATTGCCCCTAAACTTCTTGCATCCTTTGGTGGGTTTTTTACTTTTTCTACTTGTTTCTGTTCATCGAGTGTACTTTCATATGTATCCAACCATAACGTAAAATCATCTAGATTGTGTTCTTTTAAAGCCTTTCCTATTGAATCCTTGTACTCGCTCTTCCCACCACCTATTGTCCTATTTAATGCCTGTGCAATATGATAGGGGTCTAACTGTTTTAAAACAGCATAACGAGACTGTGAAAAGGCTTCTTGAAACTTCTCCGCAGTATAGCCTTGTCCTCCATCGCTATTTGAAACAATCTGTGTATTAACTCGATAACCATTTCTTTATCCGCCTTTGCTTGTGCTTTTCCTACACGTCTTACGATACTTCCTATGGTTTGATGACTAATGTTAACTGCTGTCCATTCCTGTAATATACGTGCGGATTCACGATAGGTACTCTCACTTGCTAGTTCTGCTACTTTCACTTCAACTAAAGGACTATATCGCTGGTATTTCCGTATTCCTATCCACTCATCAAAAGGATAGTGAGAGTCCCCCTTTTTGTCACCCATTAATGTATGTTGGAAACGTACAGCGCTAAACGTAAATTGAATCGTTTTCCAATCTTCCCTTTTTACGAACCAACCTTTTTCTTGTTGTTTTTCCTTAATAACTTGATTTAGCTGAGTAAAAATCTCCCCTATCAAAGAAACAAATACTTCATGCATATAAATTTGAATGTTTTCCTCTAACTCAATTAAATTATTTGTATTCTTTATTAACTGATATAATGTTGATATAATATTATCCATGAGAAGGCCTCTTTCTAAAATGTATTTGCGTGGAAGCATACATTTATGATAGAACGCCTTCTCTTTTTTGGCTAGTATTTCCTATTAAAATCCTCGAGAATTATTTTACACATAAAATTAAAAAAATTAGGGAAATTAGGGAACCCTTTTTTTAAATTCTACGTCTATATGTTTGAAAAGGAAAAAAAGGGGGTGAAAATGTAAAGAGAACGCTAAGTATGATTTTAGCACTTTTTTTAGTAATTACACTTACTTCCGCTACATTTGCAATGGATAATGGTGTAAATACAAGCTCATCATTGGTTAAATCCTACTTAATAGGCTTTTATGTAATGGTAAATAAGGAAGTCATTAATACGCATGGAGGAAAAGTAAAAAAACAGTTTAAACATATCCCAGTTGTTTCGGTGGAACTTTCAGAACAAGCATTTGATTCTTTGTCTATGAATCCAAAGATTGCTTATATTGAAGAAGATGCAAAAGTGTCGATCAATAATCAAACAATTCCTTGGGGAATTCCTCATATTCAGACAACAGAAGCACACCAACAAGGTTTTACTGGGAAAAAGACATTGGATGAGAATGCAGTTCCTTTAGGGAATAGCTTTGAGTATGGGAATGGGTTAATAAAGGTTAATAATTAACATAATGAACAACACCTTTTTTGAAGAAATTAATGAATATTTGTACTCCATAACCATGTTTCTATTATATATTTAAAGGGAATGAGAAATGGTGAAAAAGTTATTTAGTACTCTTATTATCTTAGCATTAATGATCGCATCTTTTGGTGGAGTTACTTTTGCAAAAGGAAAACCATTAACGGAAAAACAAGTAAATCAAATTAAGGCTAATTTTGGTAAAGCAGGAATAGATCAGGAAACGCAGTTAAAGCTTATTGAGAAGATCGAGAATGGGGAAATCCTCGATGCCAATAATCCCAAAATGAAAGATAAGGGTAAAATTAAGGAGAAAAAGTTTATAGATAAGAATGGTATTCCTGGTTATGAAAAGAAAATTATTTATCCTGATGGTTCAGTTGATATTACATCTGTCTCTGGTGGTACAAGTAGAACTGGTTCTGGTTATGTAAATTACATAGGAAGAAAGGTATCTAGATTAAGTGGAGGAATATATGCTTCATTTCTAGCAGATTATACGAATGTACAATACGGATATGATAGTTTAGATAGAGTATATGAATGGTATATTTCTGGTGTTTCTGATATTTCCAATATAACTTTAACTGTTGCCCAATCAAAAGAAACATCTTCAAGTGATGCTTATGGTTATCTTAGATTTACTGGGTCAGCAGGTGGTTATTATACTAGTACTTTCTATCTTAAACTGTTTGTTGGAAATGATACCGACTGGGATTCAGGAAATTGGTAGTAAATTTATACTTTGATATAGAAGTGATTTTATAATTATTAACGCTCACGTCATTGTCGGTGAGAAAGCGTTAACAATGTTACTACTCATCATTCTGTGATAGATAATGAGTGGTTATATGATATAAAGATTATGAATTTAGATTAATAAGTCAGCATATAGCAAGGGAGGTAAAAATATTGATTGGGAATGTAACATTTCAAATACTATCATTCGCCGGATTGATTCTTCCTTTAATACTTCTTATTTTAATGGTTGGAATTTATCGACTAGTAGTAAAGCAGCACAAGGAATTTTTACGAATAGATGAACGTAACTTAGCTTTTCAAGAACAGCAGATAGAGGCAATTCGAAAAATCCAACAAAAATTGTCGGATATTAATAGATGAATAAGAAAACACTAATTATTTAGAATGGGAAAATTGAAGGTAAGCGTCAAATAAACCACACGTAATTAAAAAAACAGGGGCTGTCCAAAAAGTGATATGTGATATGCTCCCCTTAAGTTTAAACAGATTTTTGTTTTTTAACCTGTCTACCTTAAGGGGAGCATATCATGATACGAATGACAGGGTGAAAATCGGTCCCTTTTCTAGGGGCGGAAAAAGCAGGACAAATACACAAGCAGTTGACCATGATTTTGGGAATGAATTTATTACACCATTTGGGATTTTAGATGTAAGCAATAATCAGCTTCATCTAGAATTCACCAAATCAAAAATGACAGCGGATTTTATGGTGGATGCCATTGAAGCCTAATTGAACGTGGGTTTTCTTTGATTCGTTTTAAAATAAAAGTATGTTATGATAAGATAATTCTAGCAATTATCATGATGAAGGAGCTCGTTTTTTATGTTAACCGAAAAACAAAAAGAAGCTTTAAGAGCATTACCCGCAGTTTCAACAATCCTTCAACTTCCAGAAGTGAAGAAGCTGATAGAAAGTTCTCCGTTAAATTTGGTCTCGGATATTATTTCAAAAACGATTGAAATTGAAAGAGAAAAGATCTTACAATCGGATACTCCTACTGTGCTTTCGCTATCTACTATTTTAGAAAAAATAAGACATCAATATAAACGGTTAACGACTCCCCATTTAAGATCTGTCGTAAATGGTACAGGAGTAATCTTACATACGAATTTAGGACGAGCAAAATTATCCAATGAGTCAATTTTTGCTGCACAACTAGCAGCTACAGATTACACCAATTTAGAATATACCCTATCAACTGGAAAACGGGGTTCTCGTTACGATCATGTAGAAGATTTACTGGTTCAACTTACAGGTGCTGAGGCCGCACTCGTAGTGAACAATAATGCCTCTGCTGTGATTTTAATCTTAAAAGAGATGGCACAAGGAAAAGAAGTCATTGTATCCAGAGGACAACTTGTTGAGATAGGCGGTTCTTTTCGCGTATCTGAAATCATGGCTCAAAGTGGTGCCCATCTAGTGGAAGTGGGAACAACAAACAAAACCCATCGGTATGACTATGAGCGAGCGATTACCGATCAAACCGGTTTATTAATGAAAGTACATACGAGTAACTTTAAAATTATTGGTTTTACGAAAGAAGTCTGCTTGAAGACACTTGTTGAAATTGGCAAAGAACATCAGATCCCTGTGTATGAAGATTTAGGTAGCGGAGTTCTCTATGATTTCAAAAAACATGGGATTGGCAATGAGCCAACCGTACAAGAGACTGTTAAAGCAGGAGCTGATCTTGTTTCTTTTAGTGGCGATAAATTACTTGGAGGCCCTCAAGCCGGTATCATCGTCGGTAAGAAAAAGTGGATTGATCGTTTAAAGAAAAATCAATTGACCCGTTCTCTTCGAGTCGATAAAATGACGTTAGCTGCTTTGGAAGCAACCTTAAGACACTATTTGCTTGAAGAAGCTCACGAAAAGGTTCCTACTCTAAAAATGATTCTGATGGATGAAAAAACCATTCAAGAACGAAGTCAAAAACTCTATGAGATGTTAAAATCAGTGGTATCGGAGCAATTTGAAATGAAGATTATTGATGGGTTTTCCGAAATCGGTGGAGGATCAATGCCTGATGTTCAGCTCCCTACCAAATTGATCAGTATTAGACCCTTCAATTATCCTGTTCATAAATTTGAACAAGAATTGAGGATATCTCCTCCACATATTATCGGACGAATTTTTGAAGAACAGTTTGTATTGGATGTTCGTACGATCGAACCGAAAGAATTCGAATTAATCTTAGCAAAAATACAACGGATAGTTAACAAGTAAGAGAGACGTTCTATTTCGCCTCTCTTTTGTTTCGATTCGTATAAGTTTTACGGTTTTACAATCGATGGGTCAAAATTATAGGTCACCATGATTTGTTCTGCTTTTGTCCCATCTTTTTGTAAAGCATATAAGATGAGAGTCCCAAATGGGCTGCTAGGATTTTGTTCTAATTTTATAGTATAGTGAAATTCTGCATAGCCCATGGCATCTCTTGTGGAACTTAATTGGAACTTCCCTTTACTTAAAATATTATGGCCATCTTCAAATTCATAATGTAACTCCGTTGCATCTATTTTTGCTTTTCCTTTAAGTTCAAAGCTCATCCCAATCTTCATCGATGAATCGGGTTGTGGTGATTCAATGACAATCCTCTCATTTTTTTGTTGTTGGTTTGTATTTTGCTGGTTTTTGCTTTGGTTATTCTGATCATATCTTTGTTCCTCATTATTTCGCCCACTAAGTTCTTTTGGAGCTGCTTGTTCCCGCTCTGTCGTTTTTTCTTGTTCAACTGATTGTGAATTTTGTGGTTGTAATTGATCCTGACTTGCACACCCTAGGAGCATACTAAATGAAAAAAGTATAACAATCAAAATGATCAACCAACTTCTTTTGTTTTTCAAAAAATCTCCTTCCTTTCAATATGTTTCATCTTCAAACACTCTTTTAGCTTAACTGAACGTTTTTTCTTTACTATCAATAATACGTGATTCTTGATTCTATCGCAAACAATCTCATTTTTTAGTTTGTGTCAAGTTTTTCTCGATCAAGCTTTAATACTAATAATATCAGCATCCTATTTTTGTACGCTATGCACAGGCTACCGCACTACTGTTTGG